>QYPA01000149.1 GCA_007279715.1 Comamonadaceae bacterium
GAGTACCGTAGCCCTGGGCAACTACGAGTTCGCGCCCAAAGACGTGCGTCAAAATTTTCCTGCCCCCTTGTTGTACATCGGCTGGGAAGACCACTTGCTGTTTTGCGCACCCGTGTGCCTGCCCTTGCCCGGCGAGACGCCTTTTGGCGCACTGACCAGCGAGGTACTGCCCGGCGTGTATGGCGCGCATCCAGATTTCGTACACATTGACTGGAGCCAAGTGCTTTGGTTCAAGTCGGGTCAACCTTGGCAACCCGATTCAACTAAGTCACTCCAGGAAAACGGCATTGGTCACAAAGATGTGATTCGGTTTCGCACCCCTGGCCTGACAGGTATTGGTGGATCTTTAAGTTAGTCGGTTAACACTTTTGAAATTGCTGCAGTTCACACCCCGCTGCGGCCGATATGGCAAGCCAGGGGTGAAAAATCTAGGAGACACGATCAATGAAAACCAGAAACATCGCCACCGCAGCGCTTATGCTTGCAGTCGTGGCAAGTGGCAGCGCTTATGCTGCTGATAGTTGTGGCTTGAGCAATGGCAAAGCCGCCACTGGCGAACCCATTCAGTTGGGAGCCATCGTTGGTAAAACCGGCCCTGAAGATTTTTCTTCATCCGCTCGATCGGCTACCGCCTACTTCAAGTGTGTGAACGCTAATGGCGGTATCAACGGGCGTCCCATCAACTACACGGTGCAAGACGACACGTGGAATCCTGAAGTTGCAGCACAGTCGGCCAGTAAATTGGTCAAAGACACCAAAGTGGTTGGTATGGTGGGATCCTCGAGCTTTGTCGAGTGCGGTGCCAACAACGCAACCTATGAGCAAGAAGGCGTGGCCGTTATAGCTGGTGTGGGCGTACCCCGTGCCTGCTTCTACGGTAAAAACTACATCAGCTTCAACCAAGGCCCACGCCAGTCCACCTTGGGCGCGGCGCAGTACATCACCGAGACCTTCAAGCTTAAGAAGCTCGTGTGCGTGGCCCCTGGCATTCCTGGCTTTGGCGACTGGGTCTGTGCCGGCGTAGAGGCTTACGGTAAGGCCAATGGCGTAGAAGTTAGCACCGTTATCTTTGATCCGGGCAAACTCGACGGTAACGCCATCGCCTTGCAGATTTCCGCAGCCAAAGCCGGTGGTGTTGTGCTTGGTATGCCACGCGGCATGATGCTGCCGATCTTGACTGGTGCGGAGCAGCAGGACTTGGGCAAATCCATGAAGTGGGGATTGCCAACGTCTGCATACCACACCCAAATGCCAAAAGCAGCAGGCAAATATTGGGATGGAAAGCTCTATGTCCATATGGAAATGGAGCCACTTGATACCGACGGCGCAGACACCAAAAACTGGAAAGCCATTATGGAAAAATATGGCGACAAGAAAGATCCGATCGACTCTTTCTCACAGGCTGGTTACATGGCGGCTCGCGTTTCCACAGAAGCGCTCTTGGGTATCAAAGGACCGATTGACCGCAAATCTACATTTGCCGCGTTCAAAGGCTTGACCAAAGTGAAGTCGGATATGTTGTGCGCGCCATGGTATTTTGGACCCGGTGATCGCCACCAGCCCAACCACGCGGGTCGCGTGTCATTGCTGAGCGGCAACGGATTCAAAACGCTTACCAAATGCTTCCAATCCAAGGACTCTGATTTGGCCGACATTACGGCGATCGAGGCTAAGGGCGGCTTGTTGAACTAATCGACGGACGCACGATGGACCAGTTTTTGCCATTTTTGGTAGTCGGCGTCAGCGTCGGCGCGGTGTATGCACTCTCTGGCGTAGGCCTGGTGGTGCTGTACCGCGCGAGCGGTGTCGTCAACTTTTCTTACGGAGCCTTGGGCGGGCTGGCCGCCATGCTCTGTTGGCAAATCATCGACTTGGAATATGCCGATTGGCTGGGTTGGGTGGTGGGCATTGGTGCTGCCACTCTGCTGTCCTGGGCTTATGGTCGGTTCATCGCGCCTTCATTGACGCACCAAGACAAGGTGGTACGTGCCATGGCCACCTTGGGCTTTGCGCTCTTGATCATGGGAATTTCCCAGTGGTACTGGGGCGACGAGCCGCGTCGCCTGGTGCTGCCCACCGACAGCGGTGGGCTCGAATTTGATGGCAGGCGCCTGATCAGCTACACGCGCCTGCTGGCTTTGGGCCTGGCAGCCAGTCTGACGCTGGCCATGCTGTGGTTGCTGGCCAAAACGCCGCTGGGCTTGCGTATGCGCGCCTTACAAAGTAACCGAGTCCTGAGCGCGCTTCTGGGTGTCCGCGTCAAGCGCGTAGATACCTGGGCTTGGGTGATCGCTGGCGTATTTGCCGGTATTACTGGCCTCTTCATGGGCAATATGGTTCGCCTAAATCCCATTGTGTTGACCTTTTTGGTGATACCTGCCATGGCCGCTGCTGTGGTGGGACGCCTGATGTCACTACCAGCTACGGTTTTGGGCGGCTTGTTGATTGGTGTGACTGAGACGCTAACGGCTTTGGTACCCGAGATTTCTCGATACGGCTCAGCTGCTGCATTTTTGGTCGCCATTCTTGCCATTCTCTGGCAGCAACGCCAAGGCATCGGGCTGTCACGCGACAACAGCCACCTCGATTAGCGATCACCTTTCATCACACAACGATATGGCACGCGATAAAGAAAAAATGGACATCCCACCCGGTACGCCCCTGCGACGGGTGATGCCGATAGTGGTGACTTTGGGACTGGCAGCGTTGCTGGGTCCTTGGTTGTTTTCCGCCTACTGGCTCAATACCTTTACCACGGTGGCTTGCTTGGCGCTGGTGGCTGGGACCGTGGCATTGTTGTTTGGGCAGTTGGGCATGGTGTCGCTAGCGCAGTTTGCGCTGGCTGGAGTAGGTGGGTGGGTTTGCTTGCGTCTTATTCACGGCTTCGCACTTCCGTTTGAATTAGCCTTGCTGGCCGGCGCGCTGGTGGCTGCAGTTTTTGGTCTGCTTGTGGGTCTGCCAGCGCTGCGAATGCGCGGTCTGTATCTGGCGTTGCTGACCCTAATGGTTGCTGCTGCAGTGCAAGTGGTGGTTGACGTGGTGGGCTTTCCGGATGGTGGCACCGGATTTACCGGCAAGATCGTGGCCGGACAGCGCGTGCTGATTCAACGACCTTGGATTGCCAGCAGCGACACCGCCTATTACCGTTACGTAGTGCTGTGGTTGGCATTTGGCTTGGGCCTCATCGAGTGGCAACGTGCCACCATGCCTGGCCGTGCATGGGCACTGATTCGAAAGAGCGAAGCTGCTGCTACCGCGGCTGGCGTGAGCGTGTTGCGTTACAAAGCGTGGGCCTTTACCTTCGGTGGTTTTTTGGCCGGTTTGAGTGGCGGCTTGATCGCCGGTCTTAATGGCCAATTAGACAATACGGGCTTCCCGGTTAGTCAATCCATTCTGTTGTATGCGCTCACGGTGGTTGGCGGCGTTTACAACTGGGTGGGCGTCATTTTTTCTGGTCTTTTGGTTCGCGCATTACCTGCACTCCTCAATGACCATGGCGTA
The DNA here is from genome assembly GCA_007279715.1 of Comamonadaceae bacterium. Taxonomy (GTDB): domain Bacteria; phylum Pseudomonadota; class Gammaproteobacteria; order Burkholderiales; family Burkholderiaceae_C; genus Allorhodoferax. Next base: position 3,502 of record QYPA01000149.1, read on the forward strand.
GACGGCAATCTGGCTAATGCGTTTTACGGGTTCGCATTGTTGGTCTCGCTGATTCAGGAACGCAAGGGACTAGCAGGCCAATTGGCGGACTTCTATAAGTTTGTTCGCATGAGTCGCATCCTTGAAGGTCTCGCCACCTGGGGCGTGATTTCCATTGGTCTAGGCCTGCTGTTTGCGGTTTCGGGAAAGGCGGGTTTTGCCGGCGCATTCTTCATCTCCCTGATCGCTTTGTTGTTCCGGTTGGTGATCCCGGGCGTATGTTGGCTCTTGCCAGGTTTTTTCGGAAAACGTTTGCAAGACCGAACCGAAGATATGGAGGCTGCTTTGTCGCTGCGCTTAGCGCAGGTCTTTGAGCGCCAAGGCTGGGTGCCGGACCATCGTTTTATCAAGCGAGTACTGAACTGGCTCTTTATTGGCCTGTTTGTAGCCTGGGTTGCATCCGGAGTGTTCGACGTGCCTTTCGTGACTGCGTTGGCCCTGATTTGGTTGTCGTTGGCCGCCAAAGTGGGGTTGGAGGTAGCGGCTTATCCGCACCTTCTGTCCTTGCGCCAACGCATCGACAAGCGTTTTCCTAAGCCTTTTGCTTCTTACCGATAAGCACCATGATTCGTATTGAAAATCTCACAGTGCAGTTTGGTGGCGTCAAACCAATTGATGGTCTGAGCGTCACCCTAGATAAAGCCATCGTCGGCTTGATTGGCCCGAACGGCGCGGGCAAAACGACCTTGCTTAACGTGTTGTCTGGGTTTGTGACCCCGGTCAGCGGAAGTGTGGCGGTTAATGGTGTCCTCATCAGCGACATTGCCCCACACAAGCGTGCGCACATGGGTTTGCGGCGAACCTTCCAGACCGATCAAATTGCAGACGATTTGACGCTATGGGAAAACGTGCAGGCTATTGCTGATCATGCCGCTTACAGCACCCAAGCTGAGGCTCTGCAGGATGTACAGCGTGCTATTGACTACGTTGGCTTGGGTAAGCGCATTCACAGAAAAGGCAGTAACTTAACCACCGGCGAGCGCCATCTGACAGAAATTGCTAAGGCCTTGATTGGCAAGCCGCAATTGGTGATGCTCGACGAACCGGGCGCAGGCATGTCGGAGTCGGAGACGCAGCACCTAGAGTCGGTGATTCGAGGAATTCCTGTCTATTGCGGCGCGCAGGTATTTTTGATCGATCACGATGTGGCATTGATCGTGGCCTGTTGCGAAGAAACCATGGTGCTCGATTTCGGAAAGCTGCTCGCTCTGGGCCCAACCAAAGATGTGCTGGAACAGCCCGAAGTGCGACGCGCTTACTTGGGCGATTTTGAAGCCATGGAGACTGCAGCATGAGCCAAGTGCTAACAATTGACAACTTGGTCATGGTGCGGGGCACCAAGATTGCAGTCAACTCCATCAAGTTGAAGGTTGCGCCAGGACGTATTACGGTTTTACTCGGACCCAATGGCGCGGGTAAGACCAGCACCGTGTTGGGTATTGCTGGCGTAGTGGAGCCTGAGTTTGGTGAAATTTGGCTTGACGGCGTTGACCTCAAAGGCAAAGACCCAGACGAGATCCGTCGCCGCGGGATTGCTACGGTACCTGAGGGTCACCAGGTGCTAAGGGAAATGTCGGTTCAAGACAATTTGCGAGTAGCAGGAGGCGATCTCTCACGCAGTGCATTAAGCGCCGCCATGGAGCACACGTTAGCGCTATTTCCTGAACTGAAATCGCGAATGACCATGGCTGCGGGCGATCTTTCCGGAGGACAGCAGCAGATGGTGGCGATCGCTCAAGCGCTGATGGTGAAACCCCGCTTTTTGGTAATCGACGAACTATCGTTTGGCCTGGCCCCGCTGATCGTAGCGCGTCTGGTACCGGTGATTCGCAAAATCGCCGCCGACGGAATCGGCATTTTATTGATCGAGCAGTTCACTCAATTGGCGCTGGGTCTTGCGGATCACGCTTATGTGATGTCACGTGGCGAAGTGTCTTACGACGGAGCGCCTGACAAGCTCATTAGCGACCCAGGCATCTTGCACCGTGCTTATTTCCCTGTCAATTCACGCGAGGCTGTGGGCCTGACATAAACAATTTTTAAGGAGCGCACTATGGACACCCGTGTTATTAAAAAGAAGCTAGGCCTCAAAGATCGCTATACCGCGATGACGCGAGGCTTGCATTGGGACACCACTTACCAGCC
>QYPA01000173.1 GCA_007279715.1 Comamonadaceae bacterium
GGGAAGTGCATTCCCAACCAGTGGAAATCTAAGAAGTCCACCACATAGCCATACAAAACGCGGTCAATCACATTACCAACCGCACCGCCCAAAATGCAGGCCAAGGCCAAGCAAAACAGTCGCTGCCCCGAATGGTTTTTCAGCATCCAGATAATCAAAATGGCAGCGCCTATTCCCAAAACGGTAAAAAACCAGCGCTGCCATCCGGATGCATCTGCCAGAAAAGAAAATGCGGCCCCTGAGTTATGGACCCGTACAAGGTTGAAAAACGAGGTGATGGTGTGGCTTTCACCAAGTTGGTAGCTTCCAATAATCCACAGTTTGGTGATCTGGTCTGCTAAAAGCAAGGCAACAGAAAAAGCGAGCCAGTGAATGAGCCCTAAACGATTGTTTTTGTTAAAACGAGCCATCACGCAAAGCTTCTTTTTTCACCGTCACCCACGAGGTTGCTGATGCAACGGCTGCATAGCGATGTGTGAGCTGCATCTTGGCCAACTTGGTCTGGGTAGGCAGGGTAGTGCCAGCATCGTTCACATTTCTGTGTACCCGTGGCAGCGGCGCTACCAACTGAAAAACGTAAATCTGATCCTTCAAGTAGTTCTACTTTAGAAGAGATGAATACAAACTTAATATCTTTTCCAAGTGAATTTAAAAGTTGAATATCTTCTGAGTTGGCTTGAATATTTATTTGGGCCTGAAGTGATGAACCAATCAGGCCTTGTGTACGTTGAACTTCTATTTCTTTGTTGGCAGCATTGCGAATCTCAATGATGCGATTCCACTTAGTCATTAACAATGCGTTGCTTGCGCCAAGATCAGTGAACGTCTCTAGGAAGATCGACTCAGAATTGCCAAACGTCGTCCACGCCTCTTCTGCGGTGAAGCTGAGAAACGGAGCCATCCAACGTAGCATGGCATGGGTGATTTGGTGAAGCGCGGTTTGTGCACTCCGACGTGCGAGTGACTTGGGCGCGGTGGTGTACAGACGGTCTTTGAGTACGTCCAAATAAAACGCACCCAAATCCTCTGAACAGTACAACTGCAACTTTGACACTACGGGATGGAACTCGTACGCATCAAAGTGGGCGCGAATCTCGGCTTGCACTTGGGCTGCACGTGACAGGGCATACTTGTCGATTTCCAGTAAGTCGTCAAATGCAACGGTGTCCTTTAAAGGATCGAAATCACTGACATTGGCAAGTAAAAACTTCAATGTGTTGCGGATACGGCGGTAGGTGTCCACCACGCGGGCCAAGATTTTTTCGTCAATATTCAAGTCGCCTGAGTAGTCGGTACTAGCCACCCACAAGCGAACGATTTCAGCGCCCATTTTGTCGCTGACCTCTTGCGGTGCGACGGTGTTGCCCAAGCTCTTGCTCATCTTGCGGCCTTGGCCATCGGTGGCAAAGCCGTGGGTCAGCAGGCCTTTGTAGGGCGCTCGGCCATACAGGGCGCAGCCGAGTAGCAGCGAGCTGTGAAACCAGCCGCGGTGCTGGTCGTGGCCTTCGAGGTAAAGGTCAGCTTCGGGCGTTGAGTTGTCGGGTGAGGCGTGGAAGGGCGCGCGGTGGTTCACGCCAAAGTTGTAGGCATCTTTGTGGCTGCCGCGCAGCACATGTTGGAAGGTTGAGCCCGAGTCAAACCACACTTCCAAAATGTCGGTGCTCTTGGTGTAGCTGGCGGCGTCGTCGCCGGGCTGGTTGAGGATGTTTTCTACAGTGGCGCGGCTCCAGGCTTCGATGCCGCCTTGTTCAACGATGTCTGCCGCTTGGTCCATGATGGCCATGGTGCGTGGGTGTAGCTCGCCGCTGTCTTTGTGCAAGAAGAACGGCACGGGCACGCCCCAGCTGCGTTGGCGCGAGATGCACCAGTCGGGGCGGTTGGCAATCATGTCACGCAAACGCGTTCGGCCGTTTTCTGGGTAAAAGTGGGTTTCGTCAATCGCGTTCAAAGCGAGCTCGCGCAGCGATTGGCTGGCTTTATCGGTGATGAACTGGCCCGTAGTTTTTTCGGTGGTGCTGTCAAACTCATCCATGCGGATGAACCATTGGGCTGCAGCGCGGTAGATGACGGGCGTTTTGTGACGCCAGCAATGGGGGTAGCTGTGCGTGATGGTTTGGGTGGCCATTAAGCGGTCTGCGTTTTGCAGCGCCTCAAGAATGACGGGCACGGCCTTCCAGATGTGCTGGCCACCGAACAGTGGGAAGTCAGCGGCGTAGGCACCGTTGCCTTGCACGGGGTTCAAGATGTCGGTGTACTTCATGCCGTTGGCCATGCATGAGTTGAAGTCATCTACGCCGTAGGCAGGTGCACTGTGCACGATTCCTGTGCCGTCGCCGTCACCCACGTAGTCGGCCAAGAACACGGGGGCGGTGCGCTGGTAGCCAGCGTCCACATGTGACAGTGGGTGGTTGAAATCAATCAGGCCCAGCTTGTCACCGGTGACAGTGGCCACCACTTTGCCTTCGAGCTTCCAACGCTCCAAACATTTCTCGACCAAAGAAGCCGCACACATCAATAAACCTCGCTCGGTATCCACCAAGGCGTAGTTGATGTTTGCGTTCATGTTGAGCGCTTGGTTAGCAGGGATAGTCCAGGCGGTGGTGGTCCAGATTACCGCGAACGCTGGCTTATTGAGCTTGGACAAACCAAACGCAGCAGCGAGCTTTTCGGGTTGAGCACACAAGAAAGCTACGTCAAGTGTGTCGCTTTTCTTGTCGGCGTATTCAATTTCAAACTCGGCCAAAGATGAGCCGCAGTCAAAGCACCAGTACACGGGCTTCAAGCCACGGTAGACAAAGCCGCGCTCCACCACGCGTTTGAAAGCGCGCAGTTGGCCTGCTTCGTTGGCGGGGTCCATTGTGCGGTAGGGGCGCTCCCAGTCGCCCAAGACGCCCAAGCGTTTAAAGTCTTCGCGTTGTTGATCAATTTGCTCGGTGGCAAACGCACGGCTCTTAGCCTGCATATCGTCGCGGCTGAGTTTGCGGCCATGCAGTTTTTCGATGGCGTTTTCAATCGGCAAACCGTGGCAGTCCCAGCCGGGAATGTATTGCGCGTCAAAGCCCGCGAGTTGTTTGGACTTGACGATCATGTCTTTCAGCACTTTGTTCAGCGCGTGGCCGATGTGCAGTTTGCCGTTGGCGTAGGGTGGGCCGTCGTGCAACACAAATAGCGGTGCGCCTTGGCGGGCCACACGCAGTTTTTTGTACAAGCCTTCTTCGTTCCATTGCTTGGCCCAAGCGGGTTCTCGTTTGGGCAAGTCACCCCGCATGGGGAACGGAGTATCTGGAAGGTTCAGCGTACTGCGGTAATCAACTTTTTCGGTCATAGGAATTTGCGTGATAAATGGAGGAATCGGCCGTGCGGCTCATAGGACGGATCGGACCGATTGGGTCTTGGGTCTTGGCGCGGGGCAAGGTGCGCCAGTCGGGCCCTGTCAAATTCGGGCGGACAGCCAAGCACGCGCATCATCGCAATCGCGGTGGATTCCCTCAGTCAAGGCATCCAGACCGTCGTATTTCAATTCGTCGTGCAGTTTGTGCAGTAATTCCACCCGTACGATTTTACCGTAGCCCCCGTCACTGCCCAAAGTAGCGGGCCAGTCTAGACAATAGGTTTCAAGTAACACACGCCCACCATTGACATCGTTGGCGTCAATGGAAGGACGGACTCCTAAATTAGCTACGCCGGCGAGCGGGGTTTCAGTCAAGCCGTGCACCATCACCACGAAAATCCCACTGGCGGCGGGCTTCCAGTGGGCAAAGCGTAAATTCAGGGTCCTAAAACCAAGGGTGCGCCCGAGTTTCCTGCCGTGAACCACATGGCCTGAAATGCAAAATGGTCGGCCTAATAAGCGGGCTGCGTCCCCCATCTCTCCTGCAACCAATGCGTCCCGCACGGCGGAGCTGGAGACTCGAAGCCCGTGCACCTCATAGCTGTTCATGCGTGCCACATCGAATCCTTGCGCCATTCCAGCTGCATCGAGCAAGGCATAGTCACCTGCGCGCTTGGCACCAAAGCGAAAGTCGTCGCCTACTAGGATGTATTTTGCTCCAAGTCCTTGGACTAAAACGTCATTGATGAATGTGTTGGGGTGCTGTGCCGCGAGTGACGCGTTGAAGGGTAGTACGACCACCTGGTCCACGCCACAGTGGGCAAGATCAATTAACTTGTCGCGCAGCGTTCCTATACGAGCAGGGGCAAGGTCGGGGCTATGGTGACGTGCCGCAAAGTAGTCGCGTGGGTGAGGCTCAAAAGTCAAGACGCAGCTTGGAATATTGCGTTGCTGCGCCTCGCTACGAAGTAACGCCAGCATGGCTTGGTGTCCACGGTGAACGCCGTCAAAATTTCCAATGGTGAGTGCACAGGCCGAGGCCAACCCAGGGTGCTTGAAGCCGCGAAAAACCAACATGGAGCAGTATCTTTTTTCTATTGGCGACTGAATTCGCTGCTTTCGCTCGCGCAGTCGGGGTGTCATATAAACAGGGTATATTGTGACTCAGCCCTTGAACCTTTTGCATAGGGTGGCTTGCAGGCACATTCTGTATTCCTTGGTGGTGGTTTTGATTTACCCGAATCTGGAGGCGTTTTGTGAAAGTACTGAAGTTGTCAGCCCAAGGGCTTCCCCAATCCTGGATTTCTTTGGAACAGGCGGTTGTGCACTATGCCGCCGGCGAAGTCCGTTGGGAGTCAGGCGGAGAAGTCGCTATTTTTCGCGGCGGACACAATGCAGTCACCGGTTTGCAGTCAGTGATTCGGGTCAACAGCATCATCGGAACCCGTGGTGTACCCAACATCAACCCCTTTAATTTACGCCCCGGATTAACCAACGGAAAGTTGTTTATCCGAGACCGCAATGTATGTGCTTATTGCGGCAACCATTTCCATGAAACCGATTTGACCCGTGAGCACATTATTCCTTTTGCGCAGCAAGGTGTTGATACGTGGATGAACGTTGTGACGGCTTGCAGACCGTGCAACCACCGGAAAAGCCACCGTACGCCAGAACAAGCCCATATGCCTTTGCTTTACACGCCGTACGTCCCTAGTTTGTGGGAAGACTTTATTCTTCGAAATCGTCGGATCTTGGCGGATCAGATGGAATTTTTGATGTCGCATGTTCCCAAATCGTCCAGGCTGCTTAGTTAAGATTTGAAAATACAAGCTCTCCCAACGCAGGAGAGTGATTCGTTGGTTTTTCCTCCCGTTTAGGAGGCCGTAAACCGAGGTGCAGCAAAGACTGCACCGAATAAATGAATCAGGGAGAGGCGTATGAAGTTCACAACGATGGGCCAAGGCGGAGCAATGGCGCTCAGTTCCGCGATGCTGGGATTGGCCTACGCGCCGCTCATCGCACCCCAAGCAGCCATGGCTGCCTATGCGGAGAAAAACCAAACGTCGCAGGTCGAACTTGCAACATCTTGGGAAAAGCATTTAGACCCCAGTGCATATGCAGTCAGTGAAAAATTGGATGGAGTACGTGCCGTTTGGGACGGTAAAGCGCTGCGATTTCGAAGTGGCCTTTTGATCAATGCCCCGCTGTGGTTTTTAGAGTCCTTGCCCAAAGAACCTTTGGACGGCGAGTTATGGATGGGGCGAGGAACTTTTGATGCGCTTTCTGGCGCTGTCCGCAAGGCCGATCCCATGGATGCCGAATGGAAAAAAATCACCTATATGGTTTTTGATTCCCCACATCCCCGTGAAACGTTCTCGCTGCGCAGCCAACGCCTGCAGCAACAGGTTCGCAAAGCACACATTCCTTGGCTCAAGGCCATTGACCAAACCGAAGTGGTTGATGCTGCCTCCTTACAGGCTCGGCTTTTACAAGTGGTGGCACATGGCGGAGAAGGGCTGATACTTCACCGCTTGGATGCACGTTGGCGAGCGGGCCGGACGAATGACGTGCGTAAACTTAAACTGCACGCCGATGAGGAGGCGCGAGTGATTGCCCATATTCCAGGAACCGGAAAATTTGCGGGGCAGTTGGGCGCTTTGCTACTTGAAATGCCCAATGGAAAGAAGTTTGCACTGGGCACTGGATTTACTGACGCACAGCGCGCAAGTCCGCCCCCGATTGGTACGCAAGTGAGTTATCGGTACCGAGACCGAACTCCACAAGGCTTGCCAAAATTTGCAAGCTTCTTGCGAGTTCGGGATTTAGAGTAAGCCTGCGCTTAGGCAAACACTCCAGCTGTATCTTGCATACGGCTAGAGACCTCGCCCAAGTGGTGCATGCTGTCGCCAAACGTCATCTCCAGTTGGGTGAGCTTTTTAAAGTAATGGCTGACGATATAGTCATTCGTAACGCCAATTCCACCGTGTAATTGCACTGCTTGTTGGCCTACGAAGCGCATCGAATTTCCGAGCTGGTACTTTGCGCGCGATAGAGCCGCTCGCCGCTCAGTTGTGGGCGCGTTAAGTTTGAGGCTGGCGTAAAAACTCATGGAGCGAGCCAACTCGAGTTGCATTTTCATATCCGCTGCACGGTGACGCAGGGCTTGGAATTGGCTGATCGTTGTACCAAATTGTTTGCGGGTATTAAGGTACTCCGCTGTCATGGCCATGGTTTTATCCATCACGCCCACAGCCTCTGCGCAACTTGCTGCAATGCCAATGTCCACCGCGTGTTCTAGCGCTGTGAGTCCTTCGGTGGTAATGAGCGTAGCCGGAGAGTTTTTAAAACTTAGCTCTGCGCTTCGGGCACCGTCTTGGGTGCCGTAACCACGGGTTGTGACACCGCTAGATTTGCGCTCCACCAAAAAAAGTCCAAGTTGACTATTGACTTTGGCTGGAACCAAAAATGCATCCGCCAAGTCACCAACCGGAACAATGCTTTTAGCCCCGTTGAGCACGTAGCCGCCGGGCGCTTGCGTGGCCTTGGCATCACAGGACTCAAGCGCATACCTAGCAGCGCGCTCTTGGTAAGCGAGTACAACCAGGGCGCTTCCGTCTGCAATCGCCGGTAGCCACTGTGCTTTAACTTTGGGTTCTGCATAGCCCGCGATCACCGCGCCTGAGATGAGCGCTTGGGTTAGCGGTTCCAACACGATGCCGCGACCGAGCTCTTCCATAACTACCATGCCTTCAACCGGCCCCATGCCCATTCCGCCATGATCTTCAGGAACATACAGGCCAGTCAATCCGAGTTCGGCCAGCGCGTTGTAGGCACCGCGGTCAAAACCGCCCGAATTTTCTATGGTGCGGCGGCGATCAAACGAATAGCCTTTATCAACCCATTTGCGGACCGCGTCGCGCAACTGTTCTTGGTCATCAGAGAAATCAAAATCCATGGTATTTCCTTAATTGGTTTCGCTCAGCGTTTAGCCAAGTACAAATTGCGACACGATATTGCGCTGGACTTCATTGCTGCCGCCATAAATCGTTGTTTTACGCATGTTGAAATAACTAGAAGCCAGGGGTGCGCAATGGGCTTGGCCGACCGAGTCGCCTTGCCATCCGGCTTCCATAGCCTCGCGAATCAAGGGAAGTGAAAACGGCCCTGCGGCGAGCATCATCAATTCGCTATAGCGCTGCTGAATCTCACTGCCCCGAATTTTGAGTAAGCCGGCAATGTCGAGAGATTGTTTCCCTGATTTTTCAGCGGCCAAAACTCTTAAGACAAGCATTTCCAAGGCAATGACATCGACTTCTAGCTTGGCAATTTCATCGCGAAAACGCATTTCATCAAAAACGCCTTCGGCGTTGGCAATGCGCTTGAGTCTTTCTAACTCACGCTTAGCGCGGTTGACATCAGCAATATTGGTTCGCTCGTGGGCTAACAGGTGCTTGGCGTAGTTCCAGCCTTTATTTTCTTCCCCAATCAAATTTTCGGCAGGAACTTCCACGTTATCGAAAAACACTTCGTTCACTTCGGCGGAACCATCGAGCAAAATAATGGGCCGCACAGTGACCCCAGGCGATTTCATGTCAATAAGCAAAAAGCTGATGCCCGTTTGCGGCTTGCCATCTGAACTGGTGCGAACTAGGCAGAAAATCCATTCGCCGTACTGACCCAAAGTGGTCCATGTTTTTTGCCCATTGACGATGTATTTGTCGCCAACTCGTTCCGCGCGGGTTTTGAGCGAGGCTAAATCCGACCCCGAACCAGGCTCGCTATAGCCTTGGCTCCACCACACGTCACCGCTTGCGATACCAGGTAAAAATCGCTTCTGTTGCTCGGCGTTTCCAAACGCCATGATGACGGGGGCAACCATCACTGGTCCAAAAGGAACGACCCGCGGTGCGCCTGCAAGGGCACACTCTTCTTCAAACAAATGTTTTTCAATGGCATTCCAACCCGGGCCACCAAACTCTTTTGGCCAAGCGTGGCCAAGCCAGCCTTTTTTGCCCAAAATCTTGCCCCATTGCTGCATGTCTTCGCGCGTCAGTTGCAAAGAGTTATGTACTTTGTGAGACAGTTCGCGAGGCAAGTTGTCATGCACCCAAGAGCGTATGGTTTCGCGAAATTTTTGTTCTTGCGGTGTAAAAGCTAAATCCATACAGGGAGCTCCAAAAATCGAGACGTTGTAAATGAGGGCTGAACAGGTCTAATTTAGCACGGTCGTGCTTTTCTTGCTGTCTAAGCCGGGACAATCCTTGCAGCGAGGCTTGTTGTGATAATCCCGACTCTATGAAAAATATTGTGATTTTGATTTCTGGCGGGGGCTCTAATATGGCGGCCATCGTCCGTGCGGCACAAACGCAGGCCTGGGAGAA
>QYPA01000061.1 GCA_007279715.1 Comamonadaceae bacterium
GGCGTCTTGGTCGAAGCGGTTCGCGGCGCTATTTTGGAAGAGACTGGGCTGCAAACGCAGCTGTCAACCACCGGCGGAACCAGCGACGGCCGCTTTATTGCGCAGATTTGTACGCAAGTCGTTGAAGTCGGCCCGCCCAACGCCACCATTCATAAACTCAATGAACATGTCAGCGTCGCTGATATTGAACCGCTTAAAAATATTTACCGTAAAGTCTTAGAGCGCCTTGATCATCAGGCCCGTGCATGACACTGATCGAACTGGTGAACAGTTGCGCCAAGCAACTCGATGATGCCCATCTCAGCTTTGGCCACGGCACCCAAAACGCTTTTGATGAAGCCGCATGGCTGGTGCTTTGGCGTTTAGGTTTATCTATTGATTCGGCGCTCGACCAAACGGGCGAATATGCTGAAAAACCAATTAGCCAAGAAGACGTTGAACGGGTAGAAGCCTTGGTGCGCGAGCGCATCCAAACCCGCAAACCCGCAGCCTATCTAACCCACGAAGCATGGCTTCAGGGTTTCGCTTTTTATGTAGACGAGCGCGTGATCGTTCCGCGCTCTTTGATCGCAGAGTTGTTGGTCAACGGCGGCATTGACTACTTCTTAAGCCCATCCACACACAAGGTTTTGGACTTATGTACCGGCAACGGGAGCTTAGGCATCATCGCTGCCCAAGTCTTTCCTGACATCGAAGTCACCGGGGCTGATCTCTCAGAAGAGGCCTTATCCGTCGCCCGTATCAATGTGGATAAGTACCAACTGCAAGAGCGCATGGTTTTGGTGCAGTCCGATGGATTTAACGCGGCCGCTTTGCAAGCGCGAGGCCCTTTCGATTTAATTGTGTGCAACCCACCATATGTCAATGCGCAAAGCATGGCCGCGCTACCGCCGGAATACTTGGCTGAGCCCGCAATAGCCTTAGACGGTAATACGCACGGAGGCAGTGACGGCATGGACTTTGTCCGCAGTTTGCTGCGCGACGTAGCAGTCCAACTCAGCCCACAAGGCGTGTTGGTCTTGGAAATTGGCAATGAACGCCCTTATTTTGAAGCCGCATTTCCTTTACTGGAAGTGGTTTGGCTGGAAACCAGTGCCGGTGAAGACCAGGTTTGTCTCATCACGCACGCATCACTGACCCCATGATTACTCTGAAAAATGTCACCTTGCGCCGCAGCGCCAAGGTTTTGCTTGATAGCACCTCCGTCACACTCAACCCCGGAGAAAAAGTCGGTTTGGTCGGACGCAATGGCGCTGGAAAATCGTCCATGTTCGCCTTGCTCAACGGCACTTTGCATGAAGATGCGGGCGAGTACTACATTCCGACGCAATGGCGCATGGGGCAAGTGTCTCAGGACATGCCGGAGACCGACCAAAGTGCTACCGAGTTTGTCATTGAAGGCGACACCGTTTTAAATACCGCTCGCGCAGAAGTGAAAGCGTCGGAGGCGACCGACGACGGCGACCGTATGGCCAACGCCTACATGGCGCTGTATGACGCGGGTGAGCACGACGCACCTTCGCGAGCCCAGGCGCTGATTTTGGGTTTGGGCTTTAAAACCACCGAACTCGAAAACCCAGTGAACAGCTTCTCTGGCGGCTGGCGCATGCGCTTGCAATTGGCCCGCGCTTTGATGTGCCCTTCCGACTTACTCTTGTTAGACGAGCCCACCAACCACTTGGACTTGGATGCCTTGGTGTGGTTAGAGGCTTGGCTTAAAAAGTACGAAGGCACCATGGTGGTGATTAGCCATGACCGTGAATTTTTAGATGCAGTAACGAACGTCACCTTGCACATTGACGCGGGTAAGTTGGTTCGTTACGGCGGAAATTACACCAAGTTTGAAGACATGCGGGCAGAGCAAATGACTTTGCAGCAAAACGCTTTCTCCAAGCAGCAAGACAAAATTGCCCACTTGCAAAAATTCATTGCACGGTTTAAGGCCAAGGCCAGCAAAGCCAAGCAGGCACAAAGCCGTGTTAAAGCCCTAGACCGCATGGAAAAAATTGCGCCTTTGATGGCCGATGCGGATTTCACCTTTGAATTTAAAGAGCCCGCTAACTTGCCTAACCCCATGCTGTCGATGTCAGGCGTCAGCTTTGGCTATCCACCCCCTGAAGGCTCACCTGAAGGAACGCCTCCCACTGTCATTGTCAATAACGTCAGCCGATCGGTTCTCGCAGGCCAACGCATCGGGATTTTGGGCGCTAACGGACAAGGCAAATCGACCTTGGTTAAAACCGTTGCCCGCGACTTAGCCGCGATTGGCGGCGAAGTCACTGAAGGCAAGGGCCTCAATATTGGGTACTTTGCTCAGCAAGAGCTCGACGTTTTACGCCCCGCCGACAACCCGCTAGAACACATGATTCGTTTGGTCAAAGAGCTCACCGCACAGGGAAAAATTGCCGGCCAAGCGACCCGCGAACAAGACTTGCGCAGCTTCCTCGGGACCTTCAATTTTGGCGGCGACATGGTCAAGCAAGCTGTTGGCAGCATGAGCGGTGGAGAAAAAGCACGGCTGGTGCTGTGCATGATTGTTTGGCAACGCCCTAACCTCTTGCTGCTTGATGAGCCTACCAACCATTTGGACTTAGCCACCCGCGAGGCGCTGGCCATGGCACTCAATGAGTTTGAAGGCACTGTCATGCTGGTCAGCCATGACCGCGCTTTGTTACGCGCCGTTTGCGATGAGTTTTGGATGGTGTCGCACGGTGGGGTTGCACCTTTTGATGGCGATTTGGATGACTACCAGCGTTATTTATTAGACGAGGCCAAACGCCAACGCGAGGCGATTAAAGAGGCCCAAAACCAAGCCAATAAACAACTGGCCAAAGCCGCCTCTGAAAAATTAGCCGCCAGCGCTCCCGCAAAAACACCAGCGACCGAACAGGTTCGCAAATGGAAAAAAGAGCTTGAGGGCTTGGAACTTCGCATCAGCACCCTAAACGCTGAAGGCGCTGACTTAGAAGGAAAGCTAGGGACTAACACCCACCCCACGGAAATAGCAGAGATCGGGAAAAGTTTGAAAAAGGTCAACGACGAACTCAAAAGCCTCGAAGACCAATGGCTCAAAGTTAGCGCATTGCTGGAGGGGTAAGGCTTTAGTGGCCTCCGTGTTTTTTCTCTTCTTTCTTTTCCTCTTTCTTCTCTTCTTTTCCATCCGCCGGCTTGTCACGCACTAACAAGGTTTTACAAACCTTGCGTGCGGGTTTTTTGTCCGTCGCTGCAATGTCCTCACACACCCGCTCTACCTTGTAAGCCCAGGCACTCGGGCTAAGCAGCGCAATAAAAAACAAACCAGCGAAGGTAACGGTTTTTGCTAGTCTCATTTCAGAGATATTTTTCATAGCGATCTCTCTTTATCGTGGAACGTTGAAGTTTAAGCGCGTACTTTACGCCATCGAATAAACCAATTTCAACAAATTCTGACTTTTATCTGTGAAATTAAAAAGTTAACAAGTGTTAATTTAGAAAAGTTAGTGCATTTTTAAAGAAAAAATTTAGGTTTCTCAGAGAAAATTATTGCCATGCAAAACATGGCGCTTTACCTGAATCTTTCCGAATGAAAAAGTACGTTTTCGGAGTGCTTTTGGCGGTGGTCCATCTTGGTGCTTTTGCACAAAGTCTAGATGCAATTGCATCTACGAAGTGGGCTTACCAAATAGGTGCAGATGCTTGGACATTAGACGCCAGCAAGAAAAATGATACGGAAAAATCATACAGAGAAGACAACTCCAATCTTTTGCTGCCAAATTCTCACACCCAATGGCCATATCAAGATTTTTCTGGTTATGGCAGGTTAACTGGTAGTCTGCAATTGGGTTCGGGCGTGGAAGCGTCCGTCAAGGTTCGGGCTGATCAAACCGTTGGATTCAGGGTGGACGAAGCCTTTGCCCAAAAAAATATCTCCCCTTTCTTAGGTATCCGCGCAGGTGTTGTTGACTACAAAACGAGCTGGTGTCGGACCTATGAGTCGGATACCGTTTGGATAAGGGAAGTTGAAGTGATATGCAATACGCCCCAGTTCCGGGATGTCACGGGCGGCGCACCTGGCGCACAAATTGTCATTAACAACACCTTAGGTAACTACCTCATACAAAGCCAAGCATGGATTTATCGACCCTTGTTACTCGATTTTGCACCCAAGGAATTTGGCAATGTGGTGCCAGGTGCGGACTACCGCGTTGATCGAAATGACAAGCTAGGATTGAACGTCAACGTAGTCAATCTTGAAACAGCCTTAGAGTCTCGGGTTTCTTACATTCAAGCGATTCAACGCGCTTACAGCCCAGAGCTACTAGGGACTACGAAGCAGGCAAGCGACTTAATTTACCTAGGCTTAAGTTTTCCTTTGTCATCTCGGGTCAATGTACGAGGGACACATGTCCTTCAGCTCCTACAGAATACCTGTCGATCCGAGAATGCTGCGCTAGCAATGGGCAAGGCATGCAACTTAAACCGCAACGACAGAAAAACGTCGACTTCGTTAGAAATCATCTACCAACTCGGAGTGACGGATGTAATTTCTCTCGGCGTAAATGAATTTAATCTTTCATCACAGCAAACTTTTTTCAACTCCACATTTAATATTTACGCACAAGCAGATTTATTTTCTATAACAAGCCGACAAATTTCAGTGGCATGGCGGCGCGATTGGGGAAGCGGTTATCAAAGCGTGGTGCAGGTTTTAGAAAGTGAACAAAAAACTCAGAGCCAGGGTTCCTCATATCCGTCTACCGGATGGGGTTTTGGTTTGCGTTTGGGCTACCAGTTTTAAAGAGACATGAAATGAGGAAACTTCTCCTAATCCTTGGTCTGGTTTCTTTGCTTGGGGGCTGTGGTGGGGGCGGGACAGATCCGATTGAAATTCCAAATACCAGCATCAATCATTTAATTGGGAAATGGTTTGCAACGGACTTGAGCTGCTATCAGGCATCTGATAACTCGCCGCCAAATGCTCAATTAAATTTTTATTATCGGAACGGTCCCATTGTCAATACTGTAAACAGTTACACAGAAACATATGCAACATATACGGATCCAACCTGCACCAATCAAACAGGTCAATACGCCGACACATACGAAGTAGTTTGGACTAAGTCCATTGCACCTCAGCCAAAAATAAATGCAAGACGAATCAGAGTCTTAAATCCTATTCGTATAGCTACAGACAACCCACCTGCATGGCCACTTCCAAGCACAACTACTTTTAAGTTGCTTTTTGATGGGGACGGCCAAACGGTGTCTATTTATTACGGGCCTGTCTACGACTATTTGATATTGCCTTTGGATACGCGTGACGCAGACGGTTATCCCCAAGGAACCAACGACCGTCCATCTGCGACTTATCACAAATAGTATCTTGTAATTTTTTTCATCACCCCTAAAGCAGTATTCACAATAGGCACGCCTGAACTGCGGCTAGGATGTCGTCCAAACAAGGAGACTCTCATGCCTGTGATCACCACCATTGAAGACCTGCGCATCTTGGCGCAAAAGCGGGTTCCCCGCATGTTTTACGATTACGCCGACTCTGGGAGCTGGACCGAGAGTACCTACCGAGCCAACGAATCCGATTTCCAAGCCATCAAACTGCGCCAGCGCGTTGCCGTCAATATAGAAAACCGCAGCACAGCCAGCACCATGGTGGGCCAAAAAGTCGCGATGCCCGTGGCGATTGCGCCCACTGGCTTGACGGGAATGCAGCACGCGGACGGAGAAATTTTGGCTGCTCGGGCGGCTAAGGCCTTTGGGATTCCCTTTACTTTGTCCACCATGAGCATTTGCTCCATCGAAGAGGTTGCCAAACATACCGATAACCATCCTTTTTGGTTTCAGCTGTATGTGATGAAAGACCGTGCGTTTATTGAAGCACTGATTGATCGCACCAAGGCAGCCAAGTGTTCCGCCTTGGTGTTGACGCTGGACTTGCAAATTTTGGGACAACGCCATAAAGACTTGAAAAATGGGTTGTCTGCGCCACCTAAATTAACCCTTGCCAACATGATCAACATCGCTTCCAAGCCGCGCTGGGCTTTGGGAATGTTGGGTACGCCCCGAAGGCAATTTGGCAACATCGTGGGCCACGTCAAAGGGGTTGCCAATATGGGATCTCTCAGCGAATGGACCGCCAAGCAGTTTGATCCGGGGCTTAATTGGGCCGATGTCGAATGGATTAAAAAACGCTGGGGCGGAAAGCTGATTTTGAAAGGCATTCAAGATGTGGAAGACGCCCGCTTGGCGGTCAATAGCGGTGCCGATGCGCTGATTGTCAGCAACCATGGAGGACGCCAGCTTGACGGCGCACAAAGCAGTATTTACGCCCTGCCCGCTATCGTTGATGCCGTTGGAAAACAAATTGAGGTGCACATGGACGGTGGCATCCGAAGTGGCCAAGACGTTTTGAAAGCCCGCGCTTTGGGCGCCCAAGGTACTTACATCGGTCGGGCTATGTTGTACGGCTTAGGCGCCATGGGTGAAGCCGGGGTCACCAAGGCTTTGCAGCTGATTCACAACGAGCTGGACCTGACGATGGCCTTTTGCGGACGCACCCAAATGGACACTGTGGACAAAAGCATTTTGTTGCCAGGTACGTTTCCGGTTTAAGCCCCGATAGACTTGGCGGGTGACTTCTCAGAGTTCCCCTCAAGCGCCGATTCGTCGGATTGCCCACCTCGATATGGATGCGTTTTACGCCTCCGTCGAGTTGTTGCGTTACCCGCAACTCAAAGGGCTTCCTGTGGTCATTGGCGGGGGGCGCAGGCGTGAAGATGACTTGCTGGGGCGCTTACGCCAGGCCTACCCTGAGGGAGATTGGTCGGCGGATCGTTTGAATGAGATTCCCATTGATTTTTTTCCCCGCATCAAGGGCTACGAAGGCCGCGGCGTCATCACCACTGCGACCTACGCCGCTCGCCAATTCGGAGTGGGCTCAGCCATGGGCTTAATGAAAGCGGCCAAACTCCCTCAGGCGATTTTGTTGCCGGTGGATTTTGACCAATACCGCCATTACTCACGTCGGTTTAAAAGTATCATTACCGACATCGCTCCAGTGATGGAAACCCGGGGGGTCGATGAAGTGTTTATTGACTTCTCCGAAGTTCCTGGCGGACAGCGCGAAGGTGGTCAGGTCTTGGCGCGGCTGATCCAAAAAGCTATTTTTGAAGACACCGGGCTCACTTGCTCCGTAGGCGTGGCACCCAACAAATTACTGGCAAAAATGGCCAGTGAGTTCAACAAGCCCAACGGAATTTCGGTGGTCACTGAAGAGGACTTAGAAAGCAAAATTTGGCCTTTGGCT
The DNA here is from genome assembly GCA_007279715.1 of Comamonadaceae bacterium. Lineage (GTDB taxonomy): Bacteria > Pseudomonadota > Gammaproteobacteria > Burkholderiales > Burkholderiaceae_C > Allorhodoferax. The sequence continues at coordinate 7,301 of QYPA01000061.1, forward strand.
TGCCGCAAAGTCAACGGCATCGGACCCAAAGCCGATGAAAAACTCAAGAGTCACGGTATTGAAACCATCGGCCAATTGGCCCAGCGCGAACTCGGCTGGTTGATTGACACCTTTGGCCAAAAAACGGGAGCCTGGCTGCACGATGCATCGTGGGGGCGGGATGCTCGGCCCTTAGAAACGGCAAGTGAGCCCGTGAGCATGAGCCGGGAAACCACCTTTGAGCGGGATTTGCATGCGGTACGCGATCGCGCTGAGCTTGGCGAGGTGTTTACCCGCTTGTGTGCGCAAGTCGCAGCTGATTTACAGAGCAAGGGCTATGTAGGAAAAACCATTGGCGTTAAGTTACGCTTTGATAATTTTCAGATTGTGACCCGCGATCACACTCTCGCCAACTACACCGCTGACGCGACAGCGATTCGCCAGGCCGCAGGCTTATGCCTTAAACGCGCACCGCTACAAAAACGCCTGCGTCTCTTGGGCGTCAGGGTCGGCGCACTGCTCAGCGAAGATGCGGCTAAGCTACTCATCACTCAACCGGAGAACCCCTATGACAGCACTGCACAGCTTTTCCCTGACGATTGAAAACCACGTTGCCCACCTGGTGCTTAACCAGCCCAAGGCGATGAACACCATGCACCCGCAGTTTTGGCGGGAACTCGATGGGGTCCTGAGTGATTTACACCGAAGCGGTGAGGCCCGCGCCTTGGTGATCAGCAGCACGGGAAAGCACTTCAGTGCGGGAATGGCCTTGGAGACCTTTGGCGGTGCGATTCAAATGAATGACGCAACCCCTGAAGGTCGCGCTGCAGTATTTGACACCCTCAGCGATATGCAAGCCACATTCACCAAATTAGAAACTCTGCGTATCCCCGTAATTGCTGCGATTCAAGGCGGCTGTATCGGTGGTGCAGTGGACATGGTGACGGCCTGCTGCATTCGCTACGCCTCAGCCGAGGCTTTCTTTTGTATTCAAGAAATCAATATCGGCATGGTCGCAGACGTTGGCACCTTGCAGCGATTGCCCAAACTTATTCCCTTGGCGGTTGTAAAAGAACTGGCCTACACCGGTCGGCGCTTAACCGCAGACAAAGCCATGCAGTACGGTTTGGTCAATGCTGTGTTTGATTCTCCCGAAGCTACGCTTCAAGCCGCTATGAAATGCGCCAAAGAGATTGCCAGCAAACCACCGGTTGCGATGTGGGGCACCAAGCAAGCCATTCACTTTGCGCGAGACCACACGGTCGATGAGTCTTTGAAGCAAATGGGCTGGCTCCAAGCAGCCATTTGGAGTAACCGCCATGTGGGAGAAGCCGTAACGGCCATGAAAGAAAAACGCGCTGGGAATTTCCCAGCGCTCAGCGATCTTTCCTCGTTCAGAGACCTGGCCTAAGCGCCCCTAACTACTGCCTTGCCATCCGGGTATTTCCGGGCAAAGCCTGCGGATGGCTGGTACGAAAAGGGTTGATGTCCAAACCGCCACGGCGGGTGTAACGGGCATAGACCGTGAGTTTGAGCGGTTTGCAGCGCGTCCAAACGTCCATAAAAATACGCTCCACACATTGTTCATGGAACTCGTTATGGTTGCGAAAACTCACCAAATATTGCAGCAAACCTTCTTGGTCAATCGCTGCGCCGGTGTAGCTGATTTGCACGCTGCCCCAATCGGGTTGGCCCGTTACCAAGCAATTGCTTTTTAAGAGGTTGCTCACCAGCACCTCGCTAACCGGGCCTTGGGCGCTGCCTTGATCGTCCACGGTTTTAAGTAAATCGGGTGCGGGCGTATAGCGGTTGCATTCAATATCAAGGCGGTCTAAGTTGAGGCCATCGAGCTCATAGATGGGTTCACGGTCAAACAGTTCAGGACCGATCAGGCGCACCCCCACCGAAGACTGCACCGTCACGCCACGCCACACCGCCGCATTCACATCGGCCCGCAAATGCGCGAGTACTGCCTCAGCGTCAGGGAACTGGGAGTTGTTGAAACTGTTGAGGTAGAGCTTGAAGGACTTACTCTCAATGATGTTGGGGCTCTCACAGGGAATGGTGAAATGCGCCAGAGCCACTTGGGGCTTGCCGCGCAAATTGAGCCAACTCAGCTCAAACGCCGTCCACATATCGGCCCCAAAAAATGGGGATGGCGCGTTGGCGTGAAGTCCTATTTCTTCCCGTTTGGTTGCGCGGGCGATGGGGAACAGCAAGGATGCGTCGTAGCGGTCGGCGTAGGCCGAGGCTTTGCCTAAGGGGGATTGTTCCGGGAGTAGCGTGGCCATTACGCGCCTTCTTGTTTGCGCTGAAACACCAAACGCTCAGGCGTTGACTCACGCGCAACCCAGGTATATCCATCGGTATCAAAAGCCCGCAATTGGTCCGGCGTTTGAACCCGGTTTTCAATCGCAAACCGCGCCATCATGCCGCGCGCCCGCTTGGCTGAAAAACTAACGATTTTGTATTTGCCGCTTTTGTATTCTTGAAACACACATTCAACGACCCGCGCTTTAAGAGCCGTGAGCTGAACCGATTTGAAATACTCTTGTGAAGCCAAATTCACCACCACCGGCGTCACATCGGATCGCAGGCGACTGTTGAGGTACTCCGAAATCTGACTTCCCCAAAATTGGTACAGGTCTTTTCCAGTGGCCGTTGGTAGCTGGGTTCCCATTTCGAGTCGGTAGGCTTGCATTAAATCGAGGGGCCGAAGAACACCGTACAGGCCACTCAAAATACACAGATGGTCTTGGGCCCAGGCCAAGGATTTCGCATCCAACGCGCGCGCATTCAAGCCGTCATACACATCACCGTTAAAAGCCAGGAGCGCTTGGCGAGCGTTTTTTGTGGTTGCGCGACTAGACCACGCTTGGTAACGCGCCACATTCAAACCCGCAAGCGCATCGCTTACGTCCATTAATTCAGAAATTTGCGGCGGTGAATAGCCCCGTAGCACATCAATCAAGGCTTTGGATTGCTTGACGAACAAGGGCGCGGTGTGTCCTTGGTCACCCAGAGGGGTTTCATAGTCCAAGGATTTAGCAGGGGAAAGAACAAAAAGCATAGTGACTCCGTGAGCGCCAAAGCGTCCGAGACGTTATGGTAATTTTGGCGCGATGGTTTAACTGTACACGCCCCTGATACCGCAGCGCTTGCCCAGTTAAAATACACCCCAACCCGATTCCCGCTTCCAACGGCCGCAACATGCGTGCCGTTTTTACTTGGCAAACCACCCCGATGAGTACTACCCCCCTTAAAGTTGAACAACCTGGCTTGGACAGCCTGTCTAAATCGTTTGAGCCTGCTGCGCTCGAAGCCCATTGGGGACCTGAATGGGAAAAAAGGGGCTACGGCATTGCCGGCTTTCGGGGAACGCAATCACCCAAAGAAAACGCGCCCAATTTTGCGATTCAACTCCCGCCGCCCAATGTCACGGGCACTTTGCACATGGGCCATGCGTTTAACCAAACCATCATGGACAGCCTCACCCGCTACCACCGGATGGCAGGCTTCAACACCGCCTGGATTCCTGGAACCGACCATGCCGGCATCGCCACCCAAATCGTCGTAGAGCGCCAATTGCAAAGCCAAGGCATCAGCCGCCACGATATGGGGCCTACGCCGTTTGAGGCACGCAAGAATTTTGTGAGCAAGGTGTGGGAGTGGAAAGAGCAGTCCGGCAACACCATCACCACCCAGATGCGCCGCATGGGCGACAGCGTGGACTGGAGCCGTGAATACTTCACGATGGACCCCAAGCTATCCACCACCGTCACTGAGACTTTTGTTCAGTTGTACCAACAAGGGCTCATCTACCGCGGCAAACGCTTGGTGAACTGGGACCCAGTTTTACAAAGCGCCGTTAGCGATTTAGAAGTCGAGAGTACCGAGTCCGAAGGCAAGATGCACTACATCTTGTACCCGTTCTCTATGGGCGAGCAGTTGATTGACGGCGTCAAGCAAAAAGGCATGACGATTGCCACGACCCGGCCCGAAACCATGATGGCCGATGGCGCGCTCGCGGTTCACCCTGAAGACGAGCGTTACAAGCATCTGGTGGGTCAGATGGTGGATCTGCCGCTATGCGACCGCCAAATTCCCATCATTGCCGATGACTTCGTAGACCGCGCCTTTGGCTCGGGTTGCGTCAAGATCACGGGCGCACATGACTTCAACGACTACGCCTGCGCCCAGCGCCACGGCTTGCCACTCATTACCATCTTCACCTTAGACGCCAAGGTCAATGAAAACGGCCCCGCCGCCTACCAAGGCCTTGACCGCTTCGTA
>QYPA01000012.1 GCA_007279715.1 Comamonadaceae bacterium
TGCGTTCGACTTTGGTGACACGGGGCTCAAGCCACGTACCATCAATAACCATCTCTTGGGTTCCCGCCTCAATCAAAGGCTTGTTTAAAAGCCACTGGGCAAACAAGGTGGATAAGCCCACAACCGGGTTGATGGCTGATGCAATCAAGGACGCGCTGCCCGCATTGAGTTCAGGAATCACCACCACTTTCAGGATCTGTGTTTCTTTGGCAATGTCCGAACTGCCTTCCATCAACACCGCGGCGTTGACACCCTTCATTTGCAAGTTATTGGTTCGGGCAATGCCTTGATCAATCGTGACGTCTCCACGCAAAAAGTCAAACGCAAAGCCTTCGCTAAACACATCTCTAAAGTCCAACAACAAACGCCGTGGCAAAGACTGCAAACTCAACACGCCTAAGAGTTTGGCAATACCGGGATCGGCTTTGAGGAATTGTCCGTTTTCAACATTCACATGAAAACTGCCGCCCATGCTGGGGTAGTCCAGCGACAAGGGCGAACCTTGCCAGCCGACTTGGCCTTCAATTTTCCCGCGGCCTTTGCGCACCACCTCTTTCATACCAAAGCGACCCAAGGCATCGCCCGCATCAGAGATATCTAACTTGAAATTCAGCGAGGTCCGCCTTCTGTCTTTCACGCTTCCCAGCCTAGGCGTTCCTGTGGTCGGTGTCACCAAGCTCCAACTCCCGGTGGCGTTAAAAACCGAGTCAGGCGCGCTCAAGACAAAACGCTTTAACCGCCACTCGCGCTGCGAGGCCGCAATTTGGTTAATGGCTTCCACTTCCAAGCGCCCCAACTTTTTCCCTTGCAACTCAAAGTCATCCACGACGATATCCAAGGCAGGAATACTCGCCGGCTGCTCATTGAGGAGGTTCTCCACATCTTGGGCGTCGCCGCTGCCAATGGCCATGCGAGAAAAACGCGCATATAGCCGACCGGCGTTATCGGTCGAAGGCTCCCCTGGGGCTCGGGGTTGACGGTATTCCACATAGCCACTGAACTCGGCGGACTCTACGTTGCCGCGCCACAGCGCACCAGAGCGCGTACCACCTAAAACCACCCGCCGCAGTGTTCGACCATCCCACTCCATCTCTCGCGCCTTGAAAGCCAAGTTGTTGGGCAAATAACTTTGCGCCATATCCAAAGCTTTAACGGCGGAGCGCTCGGCCCCTTGACTGTCTGCCAAAACCGCAGTCCACGCATCGACATCAAAAGCGTCCGTGGTGATGTCGCCTGTCACGCCTTGTGCGGGCATGGCTAAGGACTCACCCGCAGCCATACCGACAGCGATCGTGCCGCGCAATACGCGCGCGTTTTCCGTGCTGACATCACGCACATAGTTCAAGCTCACCCACCGACCTAAATCTGCACGCAACTGGTCTTGTCCTTTAACAACCGCTCCACCCACACGAACGGGCAAGATCTCCAAACGCAAGGGCAAGGTTTGTTCTGCGGTCTTGGTTAAAGGCTCGGGCAAACGCGAAGCCAATCCAGTGAGGTTGCTAGTCACCAAGAGCTCTGGCGAACCGCCGCGCACGCTGACCGTGGCTTGGTAGGGCGTGCTGCCTTGGGCGTATTTGGCAACCCCGGCAACCCAAGCCAATTCATTGGCTTGTCGCAAGCCCTCGGCCGTTGCCAAGCCCTGAATCCGCAATACCCCAGACGATTTATTGGAGGGGGAATTGCTCGCCACACCCAACCCCGTGAGGCTGCCTTCGAGCCGCACATCTCCGCCTAACGTACGACCGGTTAAGCCGGTCGCCGTAAACCCGCTCTCGGTAAATCCCAAAGTGCCCTTGAGCCGGCTTAAGCGCGGCGTTCCCGCGAAAACTTGGAGGTCGTTACCTTGCAAATTGATGTCACCGCTGAGCTTGATGCGGTTGATGTCAGCGAGCGGGAAATCGAGTTTCACCTTGTAGTCAGCCGCACCTGATGCCAACGTTCGGTTGAAAGCGCGGCCAGTGATATCTCCTACGGCGGAGGAATTGATGACAGCCAGCGCGTCGTTCAACGGCCCTCGCCCTTGAACCTTCACTGACACGGTTGAGGCGTGGTACAAATTCGAAATCACCGCATCGCCAAGCGAAATGGGAAGGTGGGGCGTGGTTCCCCATAAGGCCTTGACTCCGTTGAGCGACAAGGTTGAGTGATCCATCACAAACTCGCCTTGGAGCTGCGTCAACACCGGCCAAGGCAAGCTTCCTTTAGCGATCTGGCTTGGGGGTACATAGGCATAGCTGGCGTTGCTGATGTTGGCTGAGACTTTGAAATCGCCCTGCTTAGCTTGCTCGAATGGAAAGTTTTGCAAGTCGCCTTTGACCTTGAACTTCACGCCACTGGCCAGCCCCGACAACAGCGACTCGCGCAAATAATCACGTACCTCTTTTTCCATGAGCATCGGCATGTAACGGGATACATTGGCAATATCAACGCGGCTTAAAGTACCTTGTAAGTCCAACACGCCAAGACCCAGCTCCGCGCTGCGGGGCGGCGTTGCCAGTGATTTCCCTTTGCCAACGCCAAGCTTAGAGAGCAGCGAACTTTGCGCCGGGGGCGCGGTCCGGCTCCAAGTGAGTTGTGCTTCGCCTTGAATGTCCGCATTGGCAAAACGAAGGTTCGAGGTCGAGGCACTAAGTAACACGGGGGAGAAACCCGCGGGGGCTGCCATGGCTTGTTTCCACTGCACATCGGCGCTGAGTTGCTGAACCGCGATGTCTGAATCGACCAATAAACCCGGCTGGTGAATCGCACCGTCTTGCATCGCCACGCTGGCTTTGCCGCCGGCTTCTGAAACGTCAAACTCCACGCTTAAACCGCGTATCCCCGGGGTTCCCAACGCCGCGTCAAAGGACACGCCCAATTGTTGTACCGCGCCTTTGGCTGCGTAAGTTTTAGGTGCATTTAAATCACCGGTCCACGAAGCGGTTAGCGTTTGGACAACACCCACAGGCGCTAAAGCCGTCAGCGAGCGGCGTACCGCATCTTCTAGCGGCAGGCGTTGAACCAACTGGCGCAGGGCTGCCAAATCCAAACGGTCGGCAACGACTTCGCCACGCGCGGGTTTCACCGTAGGGCCGATTCCTTCTTGGCCTTGCGCATCCCACAGCGAGACCTGTACATTGCCACCGGGCCAATGGATGCCGTCAGAGGTATCCAATTGCAAACCTTGCGTGGCATATTGGCGTCCACCGTCTAAAGTCTTGAGCGCCACGCGGCCCGATGCTTTATTTAACGTCACGGCAGGAAGCGCAGCCGTTGGGGCTAACTTCACATCGGCCAGCGCCACGTCCAAGGTCGCATCGGTGAGTGCGCCGCGGGAAATGCCGATCCATGCCCGCAAACTTCCTTGGCCTGCTTGGACGCCCAAACCGAGATCAGCATAAGGCTGCAGTTGTGCCAAGTCCAACTTCGCCGCCGTGCTGAACCACTGGCCTTGCCACTCTTGCCAACGCCCTGCGTGGGTGGACAACAAGGGCTGCTTGAACGCCCCTTGGACACTCAAACGCCCGCCCCACTCGGTTGGCGGACTGACATCCAAACGCAAAGAATGGGTTCGGTGGCGCTGGCGCACCACCACATCCACGTCGGCCAAAGTAAGTAAAGGCGCGTTGCGCATTTCATCGCGCCAGCGCAACGCTCCGTGGCGCACCACGATTTCGGTTTGGCTTAAAAGCCAATCGGCGGCGGGACTGTCTTGGGCGGGGGTTTGGGGCAAAGGAAACCCTGCAACCCACAGCTGGCCGTCCAAGGCCCGGCGCACATCCAGCTCGGGGCTGTCAATGTAAATTTGCTCAAAGCCGCCAGCGAGCAAGGAGCGCGGCGACACCGCCGTTACCACCAAAGGCAATTCCACGAGCGTGTTGTTTTGCGCATCCAAGAGCCGAACCGCTTTGAGCTCTAAAGAGGGAATCAAACCGTTGGAAGTGGCTTGCATGCTGCCAATGCGCACGCCAACGCCTAATGCTTGCGAGGCCTCTTGTTCCAGCCACGGGCGCAATTCGTCAATACGCGGCACAATCACAAAATGCAGAATGCACCACACGAGGCCCAGCACCAACCACCCCAAAACCAATAGCCGCAAAGCCCACTTGACACAAGCGCTTGCCACTAAAAAAGTGCGGCTAAATAAGGCAGAGGATTCAGTCATCGGTTTCATTTGGTACAACAACAAGAATTATGACCCGCAACAGCCCCGTTTCTTGGTCCGATCGATCACGATTTGCGCAACGTATTCGCAGACGCTATGCCACTGAGCTGGCGCTGCTGCCTGTGGGCGTTCCGACCAAAGAACTTTTAGAGCCGCTCTTTTTGGCCTTGCGCGCCCAAGGCGCGGATGTAGGCAGCGCATTGCGCATGACCAGGCAGCTGGTGCTTGAGCGACTGCTTTTCTTAGATTGTGAGCAATCCCTGGAGCTCAAAGTCGTTACCGGCTGCATGACGGATTTGGCTGAATTTGCCTTGTGCCAAGCCTTTGATGCGGCGAGTAGCGCCTTGGACGACGTTCACGGCGAGCCCCTGACGCCGCAAAGCCTCCGTGCCAGCCTGTGCATTGTGGGCATGGGCAAACTCGGCGCACGCGAGCTTAACGTTTCTAGCGATATTGACCTGATTTATGTGTACGACCAAGATGGCGAAACAGCCGGCACCAGTCACGGGCGCGGGCGTATTTCGAACCAAGAATATTTCGGCAAGCTCGTGCGCGCCATGTTTGCTTTGCTAGGCGAAACCACCGAACATGGTTTTGTCTTTCGGGTGGATCTCGCGCTGCGGCCCAACGGAAACTCAGGCCCCCCCGCCGTTTCTTTGAGCGCACTGGAGGAGTACTTTCACGTCCAAGGCCGCGAATGGGAACGCTTTGCGTGGCTTAAAAGTCGGGTGCTTGCGCCAACTGGCGTGGTGGGTTCTGCGTTTGCCTTGCAACTCAGAGCCGCGGTCGCACCCTTTGTCTTTCGGCGGTATTTGGATTACAGCGTGTTTGATGCCTTGCGCATATTGCACCGCCAAATTCGCGACCACGCCTCCAAACGCAGCGCGGGACACCCCGAACGCAATAACGATGTCAAGCTTTCGCGCGGCGGCATCCGTGAAATTGAGTTCACGGTTCAACTCTTGCAAGTGGTTCGCGGCGGGCAATTTCCTGAACTTCGAACCCGTCCCACCTTAAGCGCATTGGAGCGGCTGGTAAAAGCCGAACTGATGGACGCCCCCACGGCGCATGGACTTGCGAAGGCCTATGTTTTTTTACGCCAAGTCGAACACCGCATTCAATATTTAGACGACCAACAGACCCACCTTTTGCCCA
>QYPA01000135.1 GCA_007279715.1 Comamonadaceae bacterium
ATCGGGCTGTTGGAGATCCACATCTTTGCGCCACTGAGCTTGTAACCGCCTGCGACCTTTTGAGCCCGCGTCACCATGCTTTGGGGGTCAGAGCCATGGTCAGGCTCAGTCAAACCAAAGCAGCCAATGGTTTTTCCGCTGGCAAGTGAGGGTAAGAATTTTTGCCGCTGCGCTTCGGTACCAAATTCAAAGATAGGCAGCATGACCAAGGAGCTTTGCACGCTCATCATTGATCGGTAGCCGCTGTCCACGCGCTCGACTTCGCGGGCAATTAAGCCGTAGGCGACATAGTTCAAAGCCGGCCCGCCGTAAGCTTCGGGAATAGTTGGCCCAAGCAAACCGAGTTCTCCCATTTCGCGAAAGATGGCGATGTCGGTGGTGCCATCGCGAAACGCTTGGGTCACGCGTGGGAGCAAGCGGTCTTGGCAAAACGCCGCCGCCGCATCACGCACCATGCGCTCATCGTCGCTGAGTTGGGTATCGAGCAAGAAAGGGTCTTGCCAATTAAAAGCTGTTGAGGCCATTCACATTCTCCAAAAGAATCAAATGCACACCCTAAGGTGGGTGGCACACTGCATCCTATGATAACGGAGCGACCTAAGCCCAGGTTTTGCCTTTACCGCTAGACTGTTAAGCATCGATCCCTTGTATTCCATTTTTGACAAAAGCCACTGCGAGAACCGTATGACTGCTTCGCCACTTTCCCAACTCAAAGACCCCTCCCTGCTTAAAACCGATGCGCTCATCAACGGCCATTGGGTCAAAGGCGCAAGTCGCTTTGATATTTTGGACCCAGCCACTGGGCACAAACTTGCCGACGTAGCCAACCTAGGGCCCAAAGACGCAGAAGCGGCCATTGCAGCAGCCAACGCCGCCTGGCCTTCATGGAAGGCGAAAACCGCCAAAGAACGCAGCATCATTTTGCGCAAGTGGTTTGACCTTTTGATGGCCAACCAAGACGACATTGCGCGCATCATGACAGCCGAACAAGGCAAGCCTTTGGCTGAGGCTAAAGGCGAAGTGGCCTACGGCGCCAGTTTTGTCGAGTGGTTTGCTGAAGAGGCCAAGCGCGTTAATGGCGAGACCTTGCCCCAGTTTGACAACAACCGCCGCTTGATGGTGTTGAAGCAACCCATCGGCGTGTGCGCCGCCATCACGCCATGGAACTTTCCGCTGGCCATGATCACTCGCAAGGTGGCGCCCGCTCTCGCAGCGGGTTGTGCCGTCATCATCAAACCCGCCGAGCTAACTCCGCTGACGGCATTGGCTGCGGCCGAGTTGGCCATGCGGGCGGGTATTCCAGCAGGCGTTCTCAACATGATTTCAGCGGACGCGGATAACTCAATTGCTGTTGGTAAAGTGATTTGCGCCAGCCCCGTGGTGCGGCATTTGAGTTTTACCGGCTCCACCGAAGTGGGCTGTATTTTGATGGCGCAAAGTGCCCCTACCGTGAAAAAGCTCTCACTCGAGCTTGGTGGCAACGCGCCTTTTTTGGTGTTTGATGATGCCGACATTGACAGCGCCGTCGAAGGTGCGTTTGCCAGCAAGTACCGTAATGCGGGTCAAACCTGCGTCTGCTCCAACCGCTTGTATGTTCAGGCCGGGGTGTACGAGCAATTTGTCGAAAAGTTCGCCGCCAAAGTCAAAACCGCCAAAGTCGGCAATGGCTTTGATGCCGAGGTGAACCAGGGTCCACTCATTGAAGAGGCCGCACTCGTCAAAGTAGAGCGCCATGTTGCGGATGCCGTCGCGAAAGGGGCGCGACTGCTTGTGGGTGGTAAACGTTTAAGTCAGCTCGGCAGTGGTCAGTTTTTTGAGCCCACGGTGGTAGCCGATGCCACCGCCGATATGCTTTGCGCCAAAGAAGAAACCTTTGGTCCCTTTGCGCCGGTGTTTAAATTTCATACCGAGCAAGAGGCAATAGACGCTGCCAACCATACCGAGTTTGGCTTAGCCAGTTATTTTTACAGTCGAGATATCGGGCGCATTTACCGTGTGGCCGAGGCCTTGGAATACGGCATGGTGGGAATCAACGTGGGCATCTTGGCCACTGAACATGTGCCCTTTGGCGGCGTAAAACAATCCGGATTAGGCCGCGAAGGATCGCACTTTGGCATGGACGACTACATAGAGGTTAAATACCTCTGCATTGGTGACGTCCAAAAATAAAGCTGCTGTTTAGCGCAAGCTGATGTCGCCGTAGTGGGCGAGCACGGTGTTTTTGGTGTTGTCGCTGTCGGTCATCACTGCAATCCCTACAAGGGCGCCCGGCGCTTCGCCAAACACTTTTTCGTAATCCGCTCGGATATTGCGTTCGTAGTCGCGCCACTGCTGCAAGCCGGTGCTGCCAGACTCCACCACCAATTGGCGGATACGGTCGGTGCGGGGGTTGTGCACCACCGACCCGACGGGGCGACGGTTGCACCAAACATACATCAAGGTGGCATAGGGCATTTCTTCGCCCGTCAGGGTGAGCGCCAGTTCATTGAGCATCGCGTTCTTGAGAGAAAACGTGCTGCGATCTCCCTCGAAAGCCAACACCAAGCGCACCGGAGAGTCGTCGCTGCCGCGTTCGCCCATATCGGCATTGGCAATCAATTGCGGAAGCAACCAAGAAAAGCGAACGCTGCCCAGCTGCGATGGCTCTATTCGCAACGGCTTTCGCAACATGCTGACCGATGAATGTGCTCGAGCGACCAAGGTTGTGCGTGAACCCACTTTTTCCGTTTGGTATTGGGTTGGCGATTTTCCGGGGAACAACACGGGCTCCCACTTCAATTGATCGGCTGGGGTCCAGTGCAGAGAGCTGGCGTCAGCGGTCACGTCGCCTGGGATAGTGGAAGATGAAGCAGCGTTGCGTTGCGGCAAGCCACTGCAGCCGCTGAGCAAGAACACGCCTGCCGCAATGAGCCAGGCTCCACCGAATAAACCAAATTTCATGCGCGAGAGCTTACTTGCGCCAGATTAAACCTTTATTAACCATTACCCTGAATTTGCTACTTTTGTAACAAATTAACCACAAAGACCTAGCCGCGCGATGGCAGCCACTGACCCAAAGCAAAGACAGAGTTAGGAGCGTTGGTTCGTAACGCGGGCGTTTGCGGTTTTTTTAAGATCCCTTTTTTGTTGCTTTTGCGCGTGGGAACTTGGAAACCTTTGGCGCTTTGCTCCGATGCGAGGCTCTTCAAAGTGATCGTGCGCATGTGGGCCATGAGCGCTGTGTGTAATTGCTCCCACAAAGCCTCCGTCATATCAGGAACGTCTTGGGTCCCTTTGCGGGCATCCATCGCAGGACTGGGCTCGTCGCTTTCAATGGCGGTCACGATATCGGCCACCGAAATGGAGTCGCCACGAAAACCCAAGGCGTAACCACCGCCGGGGCCGCGCGTACTTTCGACCAAACCATGTTGGCGCAACTTGGCAAATACTTGCTCAAGGTAGGACAGTGAAATTCCGTGGCGCAATGCCAACTCACTTAAAGGAACGGGGCTATGCGGGTCACGCAAAGCCAAATCAATCATGGCGGTAATGGCAAACCGGCCGCGAGTACTAAGACGCATGAGATGCTCCAAAAAAGCCCAACTTGGGCGAAAGTACATTGACTTTAAAAGGGTTTATGCTTCGTGTAAATTCGTATTTTTGACAATTTCACTTCGATTTAAACGAAGTATTTTTATCTTCTCTAAAAAATTGACCTATGAACTTTAAACATTTGCATTATTTTTGGGTCACCGCCAAGGCTGGTGGCGTGATGCGGGCGGGCGAACAGCTGCACACCACGCCCCAGACACTTTCCGGGCAAATACATTTGCTGGAAGAATGGCTCGGTCGCAAATTATTTCAAAAGCGCGGACGCAATTTAGAGCTAACCGAAGACGGCCGGCTTGCTCTAGGTTACGCCGACCAGATTTTCACGCTGGGCAACGAATTAGAAACTGCCGTTCGACAAGCGCATGGCGGTGAAGAGGTTTTGGAGTTTCGGGTCGGCGTGGCGGACTCGGTGAGTAAATCGGTGGCCTACCGATTGTTAGAGCCCGCATTGAGCGTAGGCGAGCGCGTTCGAATGATTTGCAGCGAGGGCAAATTTGCGGAGTTACTGGCCCAGTTGGCCTTAAACCGCCTGGATCTTGTGATTGCCGACGAGCCTATGTCTCGGCGCATCAACGTTCGGGCCTTTAACCACCCGCTGGGTCGAAGCACCATGAGTTTTTTTAGTTCGCCCGATTTGGCTAAACAGCTCAAAGGAAAATTTCCAGCGTGCTTGAGCAATGTCCCCATACTTATTCAAGGCGCCCATTCTTCGGTACGTCAACAACTTGAGGCGTGGCTTACCCGCCACGCGATCACGCCACGCGTTGTGGGCGAGTTTGATGACGGCGCTTTGATGACGGCCTTTGGCAGAGAAGGGCGCGGCGTTTTCATGGTTCCCACGGTGATGGAGGAAGAAACCATGGCGCAGTTCGGCGTTCAACTGATCGGACGCACGGAGGAATTGGTCGAGGAGTTTTTTGCGGTCTCGGTCGAGCGGCGCATTACGCATCCTTGCGTGGTCGCTATTACGGACGCTGCACGAGGTCAATTGTTTGGCTAAGACACACTTCAACAGGCCTGTGATAGGCTCAAACCTCCAAAAAGGGATGCCCTATCTATGTTACGAACCTCCATGGTTTTTTTAACAACGCCGCCTGCAATCGGAGCCAAACTTGCACTCACCACCGCTTTGCTTTTCTCAGCAAGCGCACAAGCCCAAGACGCCGGACTCCCCCTATGGGAAGCCGGAGTTTTTGCGGGCTCACTGACAAGCCCTGCCTATCCCGGATCGGCAGAGCGGTTGACTCGAACCTTAGCCCTTCCGTATTTCATTTACCGCGGCGACATTTTGCGGGTAGACCGCGGTGGCGTTGGCGCACGGATGATGATGGGACCAGATGTGGAGCTGGATGTGGGTTTCGCAGCATCCTTGCCAGCAAGCTCTGCGGACATTGCAGTGCGCCAAGGGATGCCGGATTTAGGAACTTTGCTGGAGTTTGGGCCCGTCTTGAAACTCACATTGGCAAGGCCCCAACCTGGCTCGCGGATAGGCTTAGAATTGCCGGTGCGCGGCGTGTTTGAAATCAACGGCGGCCTGCGCTCGCAAGGCTTTGCATTTCAACCGTCTTTGGTGTGGGAGACGCGCGATATTGGAGGCGGCTGGAGCCTCTCAGCCAGTGGCGGCTTGGTCTGGGGCGATGCACAACTCAACCAGTATTTTTATGGGGTGCCTAACAACTATGCCACCGCACAGCGCCCCTCGTTTGAAGCCCAAGCCGGCCTCATCGGAATGCGCGCCAGCCTCAGCAGCAGCAAAAGCCTCACGCCCGACCTTCGGCTGTTTGCCTATGCAAGGCAAGACCAGTACAGCTTAGGCGCCAACCTGAGCAGCCCATTGGCCCTGCAGTCCACCGGGCAATCGGTGGGGCTGGGATTGAGTTGGGTTTTTGGGCGCTCGGAGACGCGGGTGGGAAATTAAACCTGCTTGCTTGCGCAACTTAAGACACCGTCTGGTAATACAGGTTTTGCGGATGCTGGGCTTGGGCGAAGAAAAACCACCGTTCTGGGATGAGTGCGCAGGCCTGCATTAAAGTAATCACAAGCCACAGCGAGGGGACGTTTTGCGTGATCGCCCAAAGCGACAAAGCCGCAGGTGCGACAAACAATCCGATGATAAAAAACCACTTGGTGTTTTTAACCACGGCTAGGCTTGCGCCATGAAAAAACTCCCGGGTGTTAAAGGCTCCAGCGGACATGCCCATAGACTTTTGCACCAAGTGCTTCGCTGAAATTCCAGTGGCCGACTGCAAGGTAGACACAGGAACCAAAGAGGCATTGCGGCGCAAACTGATCCAGCGCACAGCGCCAGCCAACAGCGTAAGGCCCAGCGCACACGGGCCCGCTAAAGCGAGTAAAGCGCGCTCATCGTGAAAAGCTGCCAAGGCGCAAGCCAATACCGCGCCCGAAGACAAACCGATCAAAATAAAATTCCAAATCGTCAGAGGATGCGCCCATTCACGGATAAACCGCAAGCAAGCGTAAATCATGGCCGTGCAGTACCACAATCCCAGCGCGCCCAGAATGACCACAGCCGGCAAGACCTGCATGACAAGGCCTTGTACGTGAAGCGCCAAAGCCAACCACCACACAGCAACCAAGCCGATAAACGCAGGCATCACGATCACTTCGCGCGACATCCAAGAGGTGCGCCACATCAGCACTGCTCGCCAAGCTCGCATCTTGTGGCCCAAATGAAAAAACGAAGCGATCAAGCCGGAGACCAAGAGCACTTCGCCCAAGGCCAAGGCTTGCAAGAAAAAGTCCTCGCCCATACGAACACCACACAGCAATGCAACGGCCAACGCCACAATCAAGCCCTGCGCCGCGCCTGCCAATGTAGTGA
>QYPA01000142.1 GCA_007279715.1 Comamonadaceae bacterium
TGGCGTGGTGAATGATTTTTTGACGTTGTAAGTTGGGTCGAGTTCCTTTGGATTGACCTTCCGAGTTGCTTTTATGCGTAAGCGACAAGATAGAAGCCAGCGGGGTGCGCATATCGTGTGACAAAAACTGCAAGGCTCGGTCGCGCTGGGTTTGGGATTGGCGCAGCTCGGTCATGTCGCTCAAAATCAGCAAATGGAAGTTGCCCCCAAAAGGGGAGGTGAGGTTGGCAGATTTAAGAAGAAAGTCTCGCGGTCCAAGCAAGGTTGGAATTTGTAATACGGGTTGGGGAACTGTGTTGCTTTGGGATTGAGAAACCTTATCTAAGGGCAGTTGCAAGCAGGACGCTAAGGCAGTCAGGTGGCTTTCCTTGTTGAGCAATGCTTCACCAAACAAGTCTTTGATTTTTTGGTTTCCTAAAAGTAAGGTGTTTTGCTCGTCATAAATTGCGACCGCATCAGGAATTTCATTGACGACTGACGATAAAAAATCCAACTCCGAGCGGGCAGAGCTTACTGCATGGTCAAGCAAGTGTGCGGAGTTAAGCACCGCTTCACGCGATGATCTTGCGCTACTGAGACCGCTGCTTCTCTGTGAGGGTTGAAGTTGTTGTAAGTCTTGTGCTCTATCTTGAACCAAGCTGACGATGGCCTCTAAACGACGCCAAGCCCAAAGGGGTTGGACCAAGACCACCACCAATATAAAGGGCGACGGATCGAGCCAAAAGTTCCAACGGGTTAGCAAGGAATACGTTAACACCACGCTTAAAGCGATCAAGAAAGTTGCTGCGACCAATCCGGTTCGCGGCCTTAAGTTCACCAATCCAAACAAGACCAGTAACAAGCCGCCCAACGGTAAAGCAAAGCTAAATCAAACGGGTGATTCTTGAATCAATGCGTCATCAAGCGACGCGTTAAGAACGCTTGCCAAAATCGCTACACCTGGCGTACTCGCGTTGTTGTTGCCGGAGTAAAGCGTGGGGTAACGGTCGCCTAAGCTGGGCGAAGTCACACCGACTAAAACGTATTTGTCTTTGAATAAACTTCGGGTGAAGTTGAAGTTGATGGCATCGGAAAAGGACACCATGGTGAAACCGACGCGGGGGTCAACCATGCGGAATCGGCGGTAACTTGACTCGGCGGCGTTGATTTGAAAACGGGGATCACCCTGGGCGTGCAAAGCCAAGGCCAAGCTCGGCCATCGCAGTTCGTTGGTGTTCAGGCCACGAATCACGCCATCGGCGTCAAAGGCCAAGTTGATATGTCCCATCGATGCGGCTTGCGCCATAGAGGCCACTGGAAAGTGTGGGCTGAGGTCTTGCCCCGCCTTTTCTGGGAGCTTGAACTCCAAAGGAATGACTGTTTTTTGTCGAACCATTTGTTCTGCCAGCGCTGCGTCATCCTCGGTGGGGTCGACAAAGAGCAAATCAAAACCAATGGCTTTAGGCCGAAAGCGGTCATTGTCGAGGCTCTGGAGCAGCTTGGTGTACTGCGATCTTTGTAGCGGCCAACCACCAAGCTCGGTTAACGAGCTGTCGTCAATCGCGACGATGATGATGTCTTCTGACGCACGAAACCCGTGCCATCGCATGTAGTGGTCATACAAGACGTTTCCCATCGGGCGGGTGAAGTCGCCAAACACCAGGGCTGCGAGTAAACCAATGGCGATGGCGATGGTTAACAACCATTCGCGACGCAGCCGCGTTTTGCGTTGAAGGTGGGCGTTCAAGGCGAAGTACTTGAGACGGTGATAAGTTCAAACACACCCGACTGTTGTACCGTGGTTGTCACTGCGGTGGCGGACTGGGTCGGGCGCATGGAATACGACAGAGTCCACGCGTATTGCCCGCTTGGCAAGCCTTGAATCGAAAAACGCCCGTTGCGGGCTTGCAGGTTTTGGGTATTGACAACGGGCTGGCTGACGCCGTCTTGAATGCGATTTAATACAAAAGCTATGGTTCCGTTATCAGCCAAAGGGACGTCAAACAAAGCGCTACAGCGGGGTGATTTGCCATCGCCCGTACCGGAGCAAAAAGCGTAGTTTCGCTCGGTTCCAACCAACTCGGACTGCGAGACCGAAGTCAGTTGGAAAAAGGTGGCTTGCTTGCTTAAACGGGGAATAAAAAATTCGGGCGATAGCAATTGTTGAGAAGAGCGTGTGCCTGACAAGTTGGCTGTGCTTGAGCTATCAGCAATATAGTACTGGGCCAGTGCGACGGGTTGGAGCCGGGCTACGAAAGAAGGCTGGGCGCTTTTAGTGATGTCGATGGTTTGAATACGCGGGGCATCCAATAGGTATTCCACCGCCAATGATTTTCCTGCGCCATCAATCGGCATCCCTAAGCCTTTGGTGATTTCAAGCGCGTTATTGTCTTTCGCGCCACGGGCTTGCACCACGCCGCCTAAAACCTCGACTTGTGCCGATTGGTCTTCGGGCGAATAACCCACGCGGAACTCGGTTCCGCGAACGCCCATAACGGATAAAGGGGTTCTAATTTCAAAGGGTGTAGTTTTAGCGCGGCCTTTGTGAACTTCTAGCTCGATACGGCCACGGCTAAGCTCAAGGCGAACCTCAGGGGCCGACTCCAACGCGCTTTTTCGCAAGGTCGTAATTTTGAGGGTCGCGCTTGATGGCAAGCGAATCATGGAACCGTCTTCGAGTAACAAAGCCACGTGGCATTCCGGCGGAACATCAATCACCGCGCCTTCTTGTAGTCGGGTTCCAATTTCCAAAGGCTTTGGTGAGTTGTTGAGGCGGATCGAGCTAGCGCACGACAGGCCCATGACGATGGCAATAGACGGTGAAAAACGGACCAGCTCGCGGGGAATTTCTAATTCGAGGCCAACGGGTAATTGGTTCAGCGTTTTAAGCAAACTGCTTTTTTGAAGGCTTCCAAGGTCGGCCCCTGCCACCAAATAGCGTTGTGAAATCTTGGCTAAGGTGTCGCCCGCTCTGACGATGTAGGTGATGATGGTCTGATCGTCTGCCGCATCTTTCGGTTGCGCATATCCGTTCAAGGAAACGAAACCAAGAACGCTCAATACGCTAAGTGCGCTGAGTACTCCAGCGGCAATCCGCTTACTCATCGCTATCGCCTTTAACCGCCATCAGCCGGTAGCCAAAACCGTAAATCGGTTTAAAACGGAGGGCGGTTGATGTGGCGGAGAGATCGAGTTTCTTGCGCAACCAAGAGACGTGAACATCCAGAGAGCGCGACAATTCATCACCGCCGCCGCCCCAAATTTCTTGCAACAGGCGTTCGCGTGAAACGGCGCGTTCATGGTTCTCGAACATGAATAGCGCGAGCTTGAATTCTTTTTCTGAGAGCGTGACTTTTTTACCAGCGAAGGCAACGCTGTTGTCAACCTTGTTAAAGGTGTAGTTCAGTAGGGTGCGCAGCGTGTCTTCGTTGGTGCGCTCAGGGTACGTGCGGCGCTGAAGCGCCGCAATACGCGCTAAAAATTCACGAGGACGAACGGGCTTTGTGCAGTAATCATCGGCTCCGGCGTTAAGCGCGTCCGTAATGTCTTGTTCGTCGTTGCGGCTGGTAAGAAAAATGACGGGTTCTTTTAAGGCGCGAACATCGCGGATGTGCTTAAGCACTTCAAGCCCCGACATCCGAGGAACCCGCCAATCTAAAACAAACAAATCAATCGTGTCACGCCCAATCGCCCGGACCATATCAGCGCCATTGGTAAATACAGAAACAGTGTGGCCCGCACCCTCCAATATCTCGCGCACGTGTTGGGCGAGGTGGGGTTCGTCTTCTAAAAGGCCGATGTACATTTAGAAAATTCTAAAGGGATTAGGAATAATCTAGGTTTGAAGCATCTGTTTTGTCAGGCCGTCGGCCAAGACGCTGCCATTTTCTAAAACGATCAGGCGCTCGGTCATGCCTAAAACGCGGATCGATATCTCTAGACTTTTATCTCTGCAACTTCACCCAAACTGTGGATTTGTCGGATTCAGCTTGTGTACTCTCTTGAATTTTTAGGTCAATTGCACCGCCAACCACACCGTTTTCAATCAGGACATTGCGTATCGAATTAGCGCGGTAGTAGGAAACTCGTAGTGTCTCGGAGAATCCTTTTGGAGATATCACAGTGATTAGCCAGCGATTGTTTTTTAGGTTTCCATAGGTTGTAAGCTTGGTAACGAGTTCACTGCGTTCGGTGCTGCTTAAGGTGATAGTGTCTTTTGCAAAATTGACCGCTAAACCGTTACTCTCGTCTTGCAGAATGGCCGTTTTTTTTAGCGC
Source organism: Comamonadaceae bacterium (assembly GCA_007279715.1). Lineage (GTDB taxonomy): Bacteria > Pseudomonadota > Gammaproteobacteria > Burkholderiales > Burkholderiaceae_C > Allorhodoferax. The sequence continues at coordinate 4,257 of QYPA01000142.1, forward strand.
TCCATCCGCCACAATTTCTGTTCGTAAATTAGTCGATAAAGGAATAACTGGAGATTGAAATGCTGCGTTTTGCTGAATTTTTCGTTGTGATTCAACTAAGCGAGCTTGTGTCGCTTTGAGGTTTGCTTGTGCAATTTTTAAGTCATCTTGAAGCTCTGCCAAGGTGAATTCTGCTGCATTCAAAGTTGTCGTTTCTCTAGGCGAAGGTCCTAGATTTTTTCTAAGTTTAGATAAATCCTTAATTTCTAACGTTGCAAATACAAGCACCAAACTCATCACAGCGATTACAGACAAGAGGCTAATGGCAAGATCGGTCATAGCATCTACATAGCAAGGCCAAAAAACTTTTGATTTAACTTTATCTTGAAAACTTATGGACATCGTTTTCTTTCAAAGGTGTGATGTGGCCAGTGCATCGATGTGAAATTTTGAGCTGTTGAGCAAAAGAATTTGGTTCTGTTGATTGCGTTTGGGTGTAGCCAAAAACTAGGACTGCACACGAAGCAATTACGCCCAACGCAAATGGGATTGCAAAGTCTTTCCTAGGCGTTTGGAAAAGTGGTGTATTCATAAAACTTTATCCAGTTAATTCAATAAATTTGAGGTTGCACCGGATTACTTGAATTCGGCAGAACTTGAATTTATGGCGAAACGGGTTGTTAAAGTTTTAAGATTTGTTAGGTAAACCTTAAATAACTAGCGCTTTGCACGCTAGGCCGTAAGGATCGCAGAATTTGCACAACTTGTGTATCCCCCAAA
>QYPA01000161.1 GCA_007279715.1 Comamonadaceae bacterium
AAAACTCTCGGCCAGCCGTTGTTGTAACTCTGGGCGAACTTTGAGGCGGTCAATGACCACGTCAATATCGTGCTTCTCGGTTTTTTTAAGCGCTGGTAAATCGTCAAACTCCACCACCTTGCCGTTCAAACGAAAGCGCACATAGCCCTGGGCCTGCATGTCGGCAAACACCTCGGTAAATTCGCCTTTTTTCTCGCGTGCAATCGGCGCCAGAATCATGATGCGAGTGTCTAGCGGTAAGGCTAAAACCGCATCGACCATTTGGCTGACCGTTTGCGCTTGCAAAGCTAAGTCGTGGTCTGCAAAAAGGCGTTCCTGCGCGGGCAAACAAAAGCCGCAAGTAGTCATGAATTTCCGTGACCGTGCCTACGGTGGAGCGCGGGTTGTGTGAGGTGGCTTTTTGTTCGATGGAGATGGCAGGTGAGAGGCCTTCGATCATGTCCACGTCGGGCTTGTCCATGAGCTGCAAAAACTGCCGCGCGTAGGTGGACAAACTCTCTACATATCGGCGCTGGCCTTCGGCGTACAGCGTGTCAAACGCCAAGCTTGATTTGCCTGAACCACTTAAACCCGTAATGACGACGAGCTGGTTGCGCGGAATATCGAGGTCAATATTTTTGAGGTTGTGCGTTCGTGCTCCACGCACGCTGATCCGGTCTTGCCGCAGCACCGCGCCTAAATACGCGTCAGGCTGTTCGCCTAGTGCGCCAGCCAAATCAAAAGGAGTGTGGGGAGAGTTCAAAACGTGCGTGCCGGACAAAACCGAACATTATCGCTGGGGCACAATACCAATCTCCAACGTTTTGTAAAGCCCCTGCGTGCCTCACCCCCCCGTAATTGATCCTTCTAGCTCTGTCATGCTGCCAATGGAGCGACGCGCTAGCGCCTCTTTGGCCTCTATTTTTGCGCTACGTATGCTGGGATTGTTTCTGGTGTTGCCCGTATTCGTATTAGAAGCGCGTAAATACCCAGGGGGTGACGACGCGGCGTGGGTCGGTTTGGCCATGGGCATTTATGGCCTCACCCAAGGCATCCTTCAAATTCCGTTTGGCATGGCCTCCGATCGGTTTGGGCGCAAGCGCGTGATGGTAGTGGGCTTGGTGATTTTTGCCTTGGGCAGTGCTTTGGCCGCTTGGGCGCCCACTTTGCTTTGGCTGGTCGTGGGCCGTTCCGTCCAAGGAGCTGGGGCTATCTCTGCGGCAGTCACTGCGCTGTTGGCAGACCAAACGCGCGACGTGGTGCGAACCAAAGCCATGGCCTTGGTCGGAGCCAGTATTGGTTTGATGTTTGCCTTGTCTTTGGTTTTGTCCCCTTTATTGGCCGCTGTTGTCGGTTTGCATGGTTTGTTTGCGATCACTGCGGTCTTGGCGGTTGCTGGGATTGGTGTGGTGGTCTGGTGGGTTCCGCCTGAGCCGACAGAACACGTGGCGGTTGGGCGCGGCGGGCTGCGTCAGGTGCTATCGCACCCCGGGCTTTTGCGCCTGGATTTTGGCGTCTTTGTATTGCACGCGGTGCAACTCTCGATGTGGATGGCGCTGCCAGCCATGATGGTCCAAGCGGGTTTAGACAAAGACCACCACTGGACCCTTTACTTACCCGCCGTCTTGGCGTCCTTTTTTGTTATGGGCGCAACGCTTTTTCCTTTAGAAAAACGCGGCTATTTACGGGCGGTATTTTTGTGGGCAGTGGGCTTGGTTGGCGCGGTACAAGTCGGGCTGCTGTTTGTTGTAACCCACACACCGACATTACCCGTTTTAGCGTTTTTACTGTTTGCGTTTTTCTGCGCCTTCAACATTCTTGAAGCCAGTCAACCCAGCATGGCCTCGCGCTTAGCACCTGCAGCCTCGCGCGGAACTGCTCTTGGGGTTTACAACACCTTGCAGTCATTGGGATTTTTTGTAGGTGGCGCAGTGGGCGGGTGGGTGGTCAAAACTGCGGGTGCGCCCGGCTTGTTTTTACTCAGCAGCCTTGCCATACTGGCGTGGCTCGGGGTAGCCTGGGGAATGCAAGCGCCAAAGGCGGCGTCATAAAAAACCACCCTCCTTAAAGGCGGGATAATGCGGCAACAATTCTGGAGAAAACCATGGCATCGGTAAACAAAGTTATTTTGGTCGGAAACTGCGGCCGCGACCCCGAAATCCGCTACCTGCCCTCGGGCCAAGCGGTGGCAAACGTCAGCATCGCAACCAGCAGCCGACGCAAAGACAAAAACACCGGCGAGACCATCGAAGACACCCAATGGCACCGCGTCACCTTTTATGACCGCCTGGCCGAAATCGCCGGCGAATACGTCAAAAAAGGCCGCCCCATTTACGTTGAAGGCCGTCTCAAATACGGCAAATACACCGACCAAGCCGGCGTAGAAAAAAACACCGTTGATATCGTCGCTACAGAGCTTCAACTGCTCGGTGGGCGTGAAGGCATGGGCGGCCCAAGCGAAGGCGAAGACGGCGGCCAACGCCGCGCCGCGCCAAGTGCTCCTCGCACAGCTGCAGCTGCACCCCCACCACGCCAAGCCCCTGCAGCCCGCCCTGCGAGTGGCTTTGATGATATGGATGACGATATTCCTTTTTAATTTACACCTGCGATCGTTTGTGTAAATTATGACCCCCGAGGCCCTGCTGCTGCAGGGCCTTCTTCATTTTTGCTTCAGAATTTAATGTAAAGTTTTATTGAGTTGAATTAATAAAATCTGCAACTAAATAGGTCTCAATGAAAAACATTCTTGATTTAGATCGTTATCCCATCGACCAAGAGGGCAGCAAGGCGTGGCACACCATGGTGGCGCAGGCCGTGGCCGAGCTTGATGCACATGGGATGTTCAACTTAGAGGGGTTTGTCAGGCCGGACGCAGTTCAAAAACTTGTAGATCAAGTCAAACCGGTGATGGATACACAGTCCTATATCCACAAGCGGTTTCACAATATTTATTTTCAGTCCAATATCCCCGGTCTTGAACCTAACCACCCCGCGCTTCGTAAGGTGGAGACGATTAGCCAAACCCTGTGTGCCGATCAAATTTTGGACAGCGTGGTTATGTCCATTTACCAATACCCACCCTTTGCAAGATTCCTTGCGGCCACGATGGGCAAACCTCAGCTGCATGTCATGCAAGATCCTCTTGCAAGCGTGAATGTCATGGCATATCGGTCTGGAGAAGCACTCAACTGGCACTTTGATCGTTCTGAGTTCACCACAACCTTGCTTTTACAAGCGCCTGAAGCCGGGGGTGAGTTTGAATACCGAACCGACCTGCGATCTGCCAATGACCCTAACTACGCTGGCGTAGCAGAAGTCTTAGAAGGAAGAGACCCGCAGGTCAAACGCATCCAACTTGAAGCGGGGACGCTCAATGTATTTCGCGGGAAAAACACAGCCCATAGAGTGACACCAGTGAAGGGCCAAGTAGACCGATTTGTCGCTGTTTTTTCCTATTACGAGAAGCCGGGCGTCATGTTCAGCGATGCTGAACGATTGGGCTTTTATGGGCGTGTGAGTTAAAGCAGTTTTTTTGCTTAACCATTAAGCCTGGGATTAGGCAGGTTATGAATCATTGCCATAAAGATAATTCTGTAGGTATCGTTAAAAAAAGATTTTGATGCTCAAAAGATTTATTCTCAGCAACTTAAGTTAAAAGTGAATGCAAACCCAAAGACCACGCACAAGTTTCTGGATTATTTTGATCTTGAGCATCGCCCTGTGTTTTTCAACTGCCTATCTCGCTTATTCTGTCTGGGTGAAAGATTTCATCGCTGAAGACCGCTGTTTGGACGCTGGTGGCGCATACGAAAAAGTTTGGCAAACCTGTAGTAAATCGATGTCCGATGGGCCTAAAACTACGTTCAGTGGCCCGGTCTACGCAGGTTCACTGATGGGCAGGGACGTGAGCCTGCAATTGCGTGATGATTTTCTTGGGTATCGAATGGTTGATGGCGGATTGCGGGTGGTTGGTGATCTGAACACCGAAAAAGGATTTGGAAAAGAGGATAACGCAGTGGTTTATGTCTTCAATCCCAGCGCAGAAGACGCGAAGCAATTACGTTTTCTTTTAAAAAAAGGAGAGGGTGTGGACTCGCTTTTGCAGATCGTGTCGTATGAACATGCGATCACTGGGCCATTACTTCTAGCCCGGAGAGACGAATGAATAAGGTTTATGTATTTATCGTAATGGCTTTGCTTCAAAGTCTTGCGTCCACCGCACATGCCCAGGTCTGCACCCGCGAGTACGCACCTGTCTGCGGCCAAGTTCCTGGTGAGACAAAGCCCCAGACATTTGCAAACCGCTGCATGCTCAAGGCGGCCCGTGCCACTGAACTCGCCCAAGGCACCTGCGATATGGAGAAGCTACCTTTGGTTGGCGGCGATACCGATGCGCATGGATGTAAACCCTCTGCGGGTTATCTTTGGAATGAAGAGTTAATGAGTTGCGTCCGTCCTTGGCTGAGTACGGCGTTGACTCTTGAGGTGGCAGCCCACAGACGCCCTTGCAATGGTCTTTTTGAGAAGCAATGCCTTGTAGTGCGAGAGGTTCAAGATTCCCGAGGTAAAAATCTCGGTCAGGCGGGTCGAAAGTGGGAGCAGCTGTTTGACGAGATTGCTGGTTTCAAAAAAGCACCTGGTAAGCGCTACATACTTCGCGTCCGCAAAGACCGGCTTGAGAATCCGCCACTAGATGCATCTGATACGAATTACACGCTTCTGCGAGTATTGAAATAAATTTTCATGGCTTTGCAATTATTCAAGCGTTTATTTAATCGCAACATAGATCGGATCACCGGACTGCCAGATAGGGCTGAGTTTTTGCGTCAATTTCAAAGCCAGCTTGATGCACTAAATTTTCAGGGTGGCAGTTTGGTGTTACTTAGGTTGGACGGATTAGCGCAGCGCAATCGGCTTGGGGGCTGGGATGCTACGGATGCATGGCTCAAGCAGATGGCGGAGGTTTTACGCTCAAACACGCTTGGCTTAAAAGGGGTTTTGGTGGGGCGCCTGAGTGGGTCGGATTTTGGCGTTTTATTTCCCCAAGAGGCGGATGCAAATACAGTGGTGTGGGCTAACCAACTTTTGCAAGACTTGCGCCGCCGGGTTTCACCTCTTTCGCCAGAAACACAGACGACGGCTTGGATAGGTCTTGGTCGTTTTAAACGCGAAGATGCTTTAGCTGCGATTTTTTCAAAAGTCGATGGCGCCTTGGCTGCGGCCCAGGCGCAAGGTCGAGATGCGATCAGTGTGGCGGATTCAGATTCTGTTCCTGGTTTGCCGCAAAGTAGCGCCGAGTGGCTGGCAGTTTTCGATGCAGCAGTGGAGTCGAACGCGCTGGAGCTCCATTGGCAAACGGTTGTAGGCCCAAGCAAGGCCATTCTTTTTGACGACGTGACTTTGCGTATTTATAACGCCTTCGCCGATAGAGCAATAGATGCTGACCAATGGCGGCCTGTGGCAGAACGTTTGCAGTACACCTCCAACTTGGATTTGGCTTTTGCTGAAAAAGCGTTGGCATCGCTTGAAGATGCGATGCAACGAAAGACGCCGCTGGTTGCGATGGCATTGCACTTGAATTTAAACTTAAGCGCGGCCTCTTTGCTCGACGAGAGTTTTATGCCGCGCTTACTGGCTTTGTTTGACAAGCACGAAAGTGTTGCGAAACACCTTTTGTTTGCGATGAACGAAGCCCCTGCGCTACGCCAAGGCAAAGCGTTTGAGGCTTTCTGTTTGGCCTTACAAGCCCGCGGTATCCGTGTCGGTGTTTCATCCGCAGGCTACCAGCTGGCAGAGCTTTCGCCCTTGGTGTCAAAAGGGTTGCGGTTTTTAAGTGTTACCTCAGGAGACGCGGCGTGGCTCGCCGGGCTTTGCCAGTTTGCACACGTTTTGGGCCTACAGGTCTTCGCTCAAGACGTTCAGTTTGCAAGCGCGCTAGAGCAAATGTGGCAACGCGGTTTTGATGGCGCCAGCGGGCCCGGTATAGATAACCCCTAACGCGTTTAGGCGTTTGGCCATACACAGAACGGCTTGGTCTTTGCTAAGCAAGATGGCACTCTGCGCTACGGCCAGATCAATGAACTTTTGGTCATCTCCATCTTTGCAAGTGGCGCTGGCTTTGGCTGGAACCTCTACGTTGCGAGTGCCAGCATCAAATTTCTCCAAAATCTCCTCAGCAGAAATCCCGTAAAAAGCCATGCGCTTGGCTATTTTTGGATATCCCAAAACGCGCTCTAATTCTTCGCGCATCGCAGTGGTAGCTAACCACGCAAACTTCGATTGGGAAAGAGCGTCGCTGAGCGTTTGGGTTTGGGCATCTTTGAAAATGAACAGGTCTAAAACAATATTGGTGTCTAAGACCACAGGCGTCGCCGGCAAGGCCATTGCATTAGGGCTGTGTGGGTGGCTTGGCCATGCGCCCGGCCACCATGTCAAAGCGAAACAACCTGCACTCAATCGGGCCGTTCCACATCGGAACGCGACGTGATTCTTTCAAGCGCACTTTCCCGGGAAGCTTGAGGTCAGGTGTGAGCATCCAGGCACCCCAACCGCTGAAGTTCTTTTTCCAGTGTCTTGCGAGTCGGCTAACAAACTCGCCGCCATCGTCGGTGTGCGTCAGCTCTCGGTCCCCAAAACGTGCGGCCGATGCACCGGCCAAGCCCGCTACGGCAATACGTCCGCCGTGGTGCGG
>QYPA01000167.1 GCA_007279715.1 Comamonadaceae bacterium
AGTCCACAATCAAGACACCGTCCACGCCTGCCTCTGCGGCATGCTTCACAAACGGGCTAGAAACGCCGGGGAGCGGATGTTTTTGGTCGTAGCGCTCAACGGGGTTGGCATAGCCCATGAGAACCACGGGCGTGGTTTGGTTGGTTTCTCGAAAGTCCCGTACCATTTGCAAAACCTGGCTTAAACCAATTCCAAAAGCCAAAGCCTTGTCACCTGCTTTTTGGATCACGGGGCCGTCAGCGCTGGGGTCTGAAAAAGGAACGCCGAGTTCAATGACGTCGGCGCCGCCAGCGACCATGGCATGCATCAACTCAGGCGTTACGTCGGGAAACGGGAAACCCGCCGTAACAAAGGGAATCAGCGCCTTGCGGCCTTGGCTTTTGAGCGCGGCGAAGCTGGCGTTGATGCGGCTCATGCAGCAATTCCTACTTTATGCAAATGAACCGGCTGCTCGCCGCCTTTGACGCTTTGGCCTTTGCAGCTGGGGCGGCAATAAAAGTCGCCATTGCTGAGGTCGGCAACGGTTCCAATGTCTTTGTCTCCGCGGCCAGAAAGGTTCACCAAAATGGATTGGTCAGAGCGCATCGTTTTTGCCAGTTCCATGGCGTAGGCGATAGCATGGCTTGATTCCAGAGCCGGAATGATGCCTTCGGTGCGGCACAGGTAATGGAATGCCGCCAGGGCGTCTTTGTCTGTCACACCGACGTACTGGGCGCGCCCGATATCGTTTAAAAACGCATGTTCTGGGCCGACGCCGGGGTAGTCTAAGCCTGCGCTGATGCTGTGGGTTTCAGTCACTTGGCCGTTGTCGTCTTGAAGAACGTAGGTTCTGTTGCCGTGTAAAACGCCGGGGCTGCCGCGTTGGATCGAGGCAGAGTGTTTGCCACTGTCCATGCCTTCACCGGCAGCCTCCACGCCAATGAGGCGGGTATTTTCAAAAGGAATGTAGGGGTAAAAAATACCCATCGCGTTACTTCCGCCACCCACACAGGCAATGACTGCGTCTGGCTGTTCGTTAACTGTATTGAGCTTGGCCAGCATGCCGGGCATTTGGGCAATGCACTCGGTACCGATCACGCTTTGAAAGTCCCGAACCATCATCGGGTAGGGGTGCGGGCCAGCAACGGTGCCAATGATGTAAAACGTATTGTCCACATTGGCGACCCAATCGCGCATGGCTTCATTTAACGCGTCTTTGAGGGTTCGGCTACCGCTTTCAACGGGAATCACGGTCGCACCTAAAAGCTTCATGCGGTAGACGTTGGGGCTTTGGCGCTTCACGTCTTCACTGCCCATGTACACCACGCACTCCAAGCCGTAACGCGCACAAATGGTGGCTGTCGCGACACCGTGCTGCCCGGCACCCGTTTCGGCAATCACGCGCGGTTTACCCATGCGTTTGGCAAGCATGGCTTGGCCAATGGTGTTGTTGATTTTGTGGGCGCCGGTGTGGTTGAGGTCTTCGCGCTTTAAGTAGATTTGCGCCCCGCCCATTTCTCGGCTCATCCGGTCAGCGTGATAAATAGGGGAGGGACGACCCACAAAATGGGCTAGCTCGGATTTAAATTCCGCGACAAACGCGGGGTCGTTTTGGTACTTCGCGTAGGCAGCTTTGAGTTCATTGATGGCGTGTGTCAATGTCTCGGAGACAAAGCTTCCACCATAATTTCCAAAGTGCCCTTTGACGTCGGGTTGTTGGTAAGAAAACATAGATATCACAATCCTGCAAGGTGTTGGTCAGCGGCCCGAACGGCGGCGACAAACTGGTTGATTTTTTCGGCGTCTTTGATGCCCTTGAGGGTTGAACCTCCGGGGCCATCGGCTTCGACGCCGGAGCTCACATCGACGGCCAGCGTTTTACAGCGCGGGCGAACCTGCGCAATGCCGTCGGCCACGTTTGCAGCAGTGAGTCCACCACTCAAGACGAGGTGAGCGTTGACGTTTAGAGGAAGAAGTGACCAATTGAATGCCTTGCCGCTGCCGCCAAAACCGTCGACGTGGGCGTCGAGCAGCAGGGCTTGGGCGTGAGAGTAACCATGGGAGTATTCTACGAGATCAAAGCCCTGACCTGCGTCCCCAAGGGGAATTCTGGCAGCTCGAAGATAGGGTCGGACGCCATTTTGCGACAGGCTCATACATTGCAAAGGGCTCTCATCCCCATGAAACTGGGCGTAAGCATGGGGCACAGCTGCGAACGCCTGGGCTACGAAAGCAGCGTCGTGGTTTACAAAAAGCAATACCGGACTCACAAAAGGGGGTAAACGCTTAGCAAGTTGGGCGGCTCGCTCCACACTCACCGCCCTCGCGCTGGCAGCGTAAAGCACAAACCCAATCGCATCGGCTCCCCCAGCCACTGCAGCGTCGACATCCTCCTCGCGCGTGAGGCCGCAGATTTTGATTCGCGTTCGAATGGGTGTTTGAGCGGGAGTGGAGCTTGAAGGTTTCATGGCAGCCAATCATACGCAGGCGTACGCTCGGGGATTGCAAAGTGGGCAGGATAGCGCGGACCCAAGAAATACAGCCCATCGGGGGGAAAGGTCGGGGCGGCAAAGTCACGGTCGCGGGCATCTAACACCTGTTGCATCCACGATGCCGGTTGTTTGCCAAAGCCAATCTGAACCAAGCAGCCCATGATGTTGCGAATCATGTGGTGTAAAAAAGCATTGGCTTCAAACTCCATGCGCCAGTAGGCCCCGCGTTGGGTGATGGCAATAGAGGCAAGATTTTTGACGGGCGACAGGGCTTGGCACTGCGACGCCCGAAAGGACGTGAAATCGTGTTCTCCAACCAAGATCTGCGCCGCTTCGCCCATCGCAGTTCCGTCGAGGGGTCTGAACGCCCAACCTACACGTCCACCCTCTACCGAAGGGCGAACCGCTGATTCTTTGAGAATGTAGGCATAGCGCCTGGTGCTGGCACTGGCGCGGCAATGGAACGTTGCAGGAACTTCTTGTGCCCATTCAACCGCGATATCGTGGGGCAAGCCCGCATTCGTGCCGCGCAGCCAGGCATTCGTGTTGCGTTCAAGGGGGGTATCAAAGTGCACAACTTGCATCAGCGCGTGAACCCCGGCGTCGGTTCTTCCTGCGCACAGGGTGGAGACTTTGTGGTTCGTAAATTGTTGTAACGCCGCTTCGAGTTTGTCTTGAACGGTCAGCCCAGAACTTTGACTTTGCCAGCCTTGGTAGGCTTGGCCGTTGTAACTGATGCCAAGCGCTATTCTTACGTTGCTCACTTCGCTCACTTCGCTCACTTCTGCTGAGGCCCGGACTTTGGCGGTTCTAAATCAAGCGATAAATCTGAGAGATCAAAGCCCATGGCTTTTGCGGCTGTTTGGACAGAATCCATTTTCTGTGGCTCTGCTTTAGCGGGCGGCTGGGGCTCAGGCGTCCACGCGCTTGGCGTTTGTTTGTTTCGGTACCACCACAACGCCCCAAATAGAACCACCGCGCCGCCGACCAAGCCCTCGGTGGTGTAGTCTTTAGAAACAGGCGAAGGGACGGACTTCTCAATTGCGGGTGCTGAAGTAGCGAGGGCGGGGGAAGATGCAGCGGCGGCGGGTGGTGCAGACAAGGCCACTGCGGCTTGGGCGAGTTGGTTGAGATCGGCGATATTCTTGGCGAGTTCTGCGGTCTGAGTGGCTTCGTCTTTTTGGCTGCGGTCTTTTGCGATCTTGGCTAATTCTGCTTGTTCAAGAGACGCGCCCTTGGAAAGGGTGAGCTGATCGCCTGTTGCGGACTTGGCCGCTGCAGCTTGTGCAGCCGCATTGCGACGGTCATTGAAGGTTTGGGCTTGGGCTTTAACCGCCTCGGCCGCGTCTTGGGCGTTGATCTTTTGAATGTCCGCTTGGTCTGGAATCGTGAGGACCGCGCCAGCACGAATTTGGTTGATGTTGTTGTTGATAAACGCACTCGGATTGGATTGCTGTAACGCAATCAGCATTTGCTCCACAGACGTGCCATTGGGTTTCGTCTGGTTTGCGATGGCGCCGGCGGTATCTCCCGCTACCACCACAACGGTGTGGGGCGTTGACTTCTGAGACGTTCCTTTTTCTGAGGTTTTGGGTTCGTCTACCAAGGCAGGCGCAGCCAGCGTTTCAGCTGCCTTAGCAGCCTCCGATGACTTGGGAGGGTCAAGAAGCAGCGTGAAGTTGCGAACAATGCGGCCAGCAGTCCATCGCACCTCAAGCACCATATCCAAGTACTTATCGTTAACGGGAGAAAGACTTAAGAATTTAAAAAACTGGCTTCCATCGCTGCGCCGCTCAAGCGTGATTTGAATGTCTGCAAAGAGAGGCTTGTATTCCAAGCCCATCGCTGCAAATGACGTTTCAGGCGCGATGCTGGCCTTGACCGACGCAGACTCTTCGGCGCTCATATTGGCAATATCCAATTCGGCGCGAAGCGCCTGGCCCTGCGCCGATTGAACGTGAATACGGCCGAGCGTGAGACCGAAAGCGCTGTGGCTTCCTAGAAAAAAGAGAACGAGAGCCGCGTGCCCTAGCCAGCGTTGCCAACCAAAAAAATTCAATGTCACAGAGCCGCTCTCTTTCTCATCTTGCGTCATATTTCTTTTTATGCGTCTAACAAAATACGCAGCATACGGCGCAAAGGTTCAGCCGCGCCCCACAGCAATTGGTCACCGATGGTAAATGCGCCAATGTACTCGGGCCCCATTGCAAGGGTCCGAATGCGACCGACGGGAATAGTCATCGTGCCTGTGACGGCCACAGGGGTTAAGTCTTTGATGGTGGCTTCGCGGTTGTTAGGAACCACTTTGACCCACGCGTTATCGGCAGCGATCATGGCTTCAATGTCGGCCACGAGAACTTGCTTTTTCAGCTTGAAAGTCAAGGCTTGGCTGTGGCAGCGCATCGCGCCTACACGCACACAAAAACCGTCCACGGGAATAGCGGCAGAACTGAATCCTTCGCCAATTCCCAAAATTTTATTGGTCTCGGCCATGCCTTTCCACTCTTCTTTGGACGTACCCCAGCCAGACTCGTCGCGGGATTTACCAATGCCCAAATCTTTGTCGATCCAGGGAATGAGCGAGCCGCCCAAAGGCACGCCAAAGTTGGCGGTCTCAGCAGATGTCAGGGCGCGCTGCTTGGCGACCACCAAACGGTCGATTTCCAAAATCGCGCTTTTGGGGTCGTCCAGCAAAGCTTTGACTTCAGCATTCAGTGTGCCGTATTGGGTCAATAGTTCGCGCATGTGTTGCGCGCCGCCGCCCGATGCTGCTTGGTAAGTTTGGGTGCTCATCCATTCGACTAAGCCGGCTTTGAACAATGCGCCCACGCCCATCAACATACACGACACCGTGCAGTTGCCGCCAACCCAGTTCTTGCCACCATGGGCCAGGGCATTCTTGATCACAGGCATGTTGACCGGATCCAAAATGAGCACAGCGTCTTTTTCCATGCGCAGGGTCGACGCGGCGTCGATCCAGTGGCCGCTCCAGCCCGCTGCACGCAGCTTGGGGAAGACTTCAGAGGTGTAGTCGCCGCCTTGGGCGGTGATGATGATCTCGCAGCGCTTGAGCTGCTCGATGTTGAAAGCGTCTTGCAGCGTGGTTTCGTTCTTGGCCATCGCGGGGGCCTTGCCGCCAGCGTTTGATGTGGAGAAGAACAAGGGCTCGATCAAGTCGAAATCTTTTTCTTGCGCCATCCGGTCCATCAAGACAGAACCGACCATTCCGCGCCAGCCGACTAAACCTACTAACTTGCTCATTTCAACGCCCTTTCAGTTTTTTTAA
>QYPA01000041.1 GCA_007279715.1 Comamonadaceae bacterium
CCTTTGGACGCCTGAGCCCGCTACTTTTCGTCACCAGCCTCGCCTTGCAGACGTCTCTACGATGCTTAAACACATTCGCGATATGGGTGTGCAAGTGGAGCAGGGCGAGGCGGGTATCGTCGCACTTCAGGCCGCAGAGCCGATCACGGCAGAAGCGCCGTATGAGTTGGTGAAAACCATGCGCGCCTCCGTTTTGGCGCTGGGCCCCTTGCTTTCCCGATTCGGCCACGCCAAGGTATCGCTGCCGGGTGGGTGTGCGATTGGTTCTCGCCCGGTGGACCAGCATCTCAAGGGCCTGACTTTGATGGGGGCGAAGATCGCGGTTGAGCATGGTTATATGCTCGCTACTCTGGAGTCGGGCCTCACCCGACTGCATGGCGCTCGCATCACCACCGACATGGTTACCGTCACCGGAACTGAAAATTTTATGATGGCCGCTGCGCTGGCCCAGGGCGAAACGATTTTAGAAAATGCCGCCCAAGAGCCTGAAATTTCTGACTTAGCAGAAATGCTGATTGCGATGGGCCTCGGATTGAGGGCCACGGCACCAGCCGTATCCGCATTCAAGGCGTTGACGCTTTGCATGGATGCACCCACCAAGTGGTTGCTGACCGCATCGAAGCCGGAACGTTTTTGTGTGCGGTGGCGGCAACCGGCGGCGATGTTCTTTTGCGCCATGGGCGCGCGGACCACTTAGACGCCGTGATTGAAAAATTGCAAGCTGCAGGTGCAACGGTGCTGGCAGTCGATGGCGGTATCCGCGTCCAATCGTCTGGGCGTTTGAAGGCACAAAATTTCCGAACCACCGAGTACCCCGGGTTCCCTACCGATATGCAAGCTCAGTTCATGGCTTTGAATAGCATTTCTCACGGCGCGTCTAAAGTGACAGAGACGATCTTTGAAAACCGCTTTATGCATGTCAACGAGTTGGTTCGTTTGGGCGCTCAGATTCAAATTGAAGGCAAGGTGTCTTTGGTCGAAGGCGTAGCGAAGCTCTCTGGTGCCACCGTGATGGCGACAGATTTGCGAGCCTCCGCGTCTTTGGTGATTGCCGGTTTAGTGGCCGAGGGCGAAACGATGGTTGACCGTATTTACCACCTTGACCGCGGATACGATCAAATGGAAACCAAATTACGCGCCTTGGGCGCAGACATTGAGCGAACCCGATAGCCAACTCCACTAAAGCGAGCCGACCATGATCACACTCGCCTTGTCCAAAGGCCGTATTTTTGAAGAAACCCTGCCCCTGCTTCGCGCAGCAGGGATTGAGGTCCTAGACGACCCTGAAAAATCGCGAAAGTTAATCCTTGATACCAACCAGCCTGACGTTCGGGTGTTGGTCGTGCGCGCAACCGATGTCCCCACCTACGTTCAGTTTGGCGGGGCAGATATGGGCATCACAGGCAAGGACACTTTGCTTGAGCACGGCAGCGACTGGGGTGGCGCTGGCAATGGGGCGGGTCTGTACCAGCCTTTGGATTTACAAATTGCAAAATGTCGTATCAGCGTGGCTGTGCGAGCTGACTTTGATTACGCCTCAGCGGTACGCCAAGGCTCGCGTTTGAAAGTGGCAACCAAATACGTGGCGATAGCCCGAGAATTTTTTGCTAATAAAGGGGTCCACGTCGACCTCATCAAGCTCTACGGGAGCATGGAGCTCGCGCCATTGGTGGGTATGGCGGATGCTATTGTTGACTTGGTCTCAACCGGCAACACCCTCAAGGCCAATCGCTTGGTGGAGGTTGAGCACATCATGGACATCAGCTCCCGGCTGGTGGTGAACCAAGCGGCGTTGAAGCTCAAGCGCGAACCGATGCGAAAAATCATCGACGCGTTTGCCAGCGCAGTAGGAAAAGTCTAAAGTTTTAAAGCGCCCACATGCGTTCTCTCCCTCTCTTTGCCCAACCCTTGCGACTGTCGACTGTAGATGCGCAGTTTGAGGTGGATTTCGCAAGCCGCCTGCATTGGTCTGCCGACACCGACGCCGCTATCGAACAGCGCGTGGCCGACATTTTGGCCGATGTGAAGCAGCGCGGTGACGCGGCGGTGCTCGATTACACCCAACGCTTTGACGGCCTTCAAGCCCCTAATGTGAAAGCGCTGGAGATCACCCAAACTGAGTTACAAGCCGCGCTCGACAGCCTGCCCGCTGCACAGCGCGACGCTCTGCAAGCCGCCGCCGCCCGGGTGCGCCAATTCCACGAAGCGCAAAAGAGAGCGTCGGGTGAGAGTTGGAGTTATCGCGACGAAGACGGCACGCTGTTGGGCCAAAAAGTCACGCCGCTCGACCGCGTGGGCATTTATGTTCCCGGCGGCAAAGCGGCTTACCCATCCTCGGTGTTGATGAACGCGATTCCGGCCCATGTGGCGGGGGTGCAAGAGATCATCATGGTCGTGCCCACTCCAAATGGCGTGCGTAACCCGCTGGTATTGGCTGCCGCTTGTGTGGCGGGCGTAAGCCGAGCCTTCACGGTGGGCGGCGCGCAAGCGGTTGCGGCGCTGGCCTATGGCACCGCCACCATCCCCAAAGTAGACAAGATCACCGGCCCGGGCAACGCCTATGTGGCCAGCGCCAAAAAGCGCGTGTTCGGTACGGTTGGCATCGACATGATCGCCGGCCCCAGCGAAATTTTGGTCCTAGCCGATGGCACGACACCCGCCGAATGGGTGGCAATGGACCTCTTTAGCCAGGCCGAGCACGACGAACTCGCGCAAAGTATTTTGCTGTGTCCCGACGCGGCCTACATCGCCGAAGTTCAAGCCACCATTGACCGCCTGCTGCCCGAGATGCCACGGCGCGAGATCATCGCCAAGTCTTTGAACGACCGGGGCGCTTTGATTTTGACGCGCAACATGGAAGAAGCCTGCGCCCTCAGCAACCGCATCGCGCCCGAACACCTCGAAGTCTCCAGCCGCGACCCGCACCGTTGGGAGCCACTGCTGCGCCATGCGGGAGCGATCTTTTTGGGTGCGTTCACCAGCGAATCGCTGGGTGACTACTGCGCTGGCCCTAATCACGTTTTGCCCACGAGCGGTACGGCGCGCTTTTCGTCGCCACTGGGCGTGTATGACTTCCAAAAACGCAGCAGCCTGATCGAGGTAAGCGAAGCCGGTGCCCAGCCGCTAGGCCGCATCGCCGCTGAGCTGGCCTATGGCGAAGGCTTGCAAGCCCACGCCCGCGCCGCCGAGATGCGCCTCAACCCAGTGCCCCCAATGCGAGATTCGAAATGAGCACTGTCAATCCTTCATTGATGCAACGTATTCGCCAAGACGTACAGTCCATGCACGCCTACGCTATTCAGGATTCGGCGGGTATGGTCAAGCTCGATGCGATGGAAAACCCGCACCGTCTTAACGCTGATTTGCAAAAAGCTTTAGGCGAACGCTTGGGCGCGCTGGCCTTGAACCGCTACCCCGGCGAGCGTGTGAACGAACTGCGCCATGCGCTGGCTGCTTATGCCGGCATGCCCGAAGGCTTTGACATCATGCTGGGTAACGGCTCGGACGAATTGATCTCCTTGCTGGCCATGGCTTGCGACGTTCCTGGCGCTTCTGTTCTATCCCCTTTGCCCGGCTTTGTCATGTACGCCATGAGCGCCCAGCTGCAAGGCTTGGCCTTCCATGGCGTGCCGCTCACCGCCAACTTTGAACTCGACGAAGCCGCCATGCTGGCCGCTATTTCTCAGCACAAGCCGTCTATCGTTTACCTGGCTTGTCCCAACAATCCCACCGGCAACATCTGGAACGACGACACGATTGAAAAGACCGTGTTGGCCCAGGGCGCGCAAGGCGGATTGGTGGTGATGGACGAGGCCTACCAGCCGTTTGCCAGCCGCAGCTACATCGACCGCATCACCCGCCATTCCCATGTTTTGCTCATGCGCACGCTCAGCAAATTTGGTCTGGCCGGTGTGCGCTTAGGCTACATGATTGGCCCCAAGGCTTTGGTGGCCGAGATCGACAAAGTGCGCCCGCCCTACAACATCAGCGTGCTCAACGCGGAGTGCGCCCTGTTCGCGCTGGAGCATGCCGAGGTGTTTGCAGAACAAGCCAAAGACCTGCGCGAGCAGCGTGCTCGCCTCTTGAAAGAACTGGCCTCCATGCCCGGCGTGAAGCCGTTTCCCAGCGAAGCCAACATGATCTTGGTTCGGGTGCCCGATGCCGCCAAAACCTTTGAAGGTTTAAAAGCCCAAGGTGTGCTGATCAAGAACGTTTCTAAAATGCACCCATTACTGGCAAACTGTTTGCGTTTGACGGTTGGAACTGCCCAAGAAAATACCCAGCTGCTTGCAGCAATGAAGGCCTCTGTATGACTCTGTCCCATTCTCCTGAACCGCGTATTGCTGAAGTCACGCGCAATACGGCTGAAACCCGTATTCGCGTCAAAGTCAATCTTGACGGAACAGGCCAGTCCAAACTGTCCACAGGCATTGGCTTTTTTGACCACATGCTCGAACAAATTTCCCGCCATGGTTTGATCGATTTAGAAATTCATGCCGAAGGCGATCTGCATATTGATGGCCACCACACGGTAGAAGACGTGGGAATCACCTTGGGCCAAGCGGTGTTGAAAGCGCTGGGCGACAAAAAAGGAATTCGTCGCTACGGCCACGCCTATGTCCCGCTAGATGAAGCTTTGTCTCGCGTGGTGATGGACCTCTCCGGTCGTCCTGGCTTAGAAATGCACGTCCCCTTTAAAAGCGGAATGGTCGGCGCGTTTGATACCCAGCTCGCCCATGAATTTTTCCAAGGCTTCGTGAACCATGCGGGCGTCACGCTGCATATCGACAACCTCAAAGGCGAAAACGCCCACCACCAAGCTGAAACCGTATTCAAGGCGTTCGCCCGCGCATTGCGCAGCGCCATCGAATTAGACCCGCGTGCCTTGGGCACGATTCCTTCGACCAAGGGTTCCCTCTAACGATGAAAACGGTGGCGATAGTGGATTACGGAATGGGTAATCTGCGTTCTGTAACGCAAGCCGTGATGCATGCCGCACAAGGCGAAGGGGTCGAAACGGTCTGGGCCCGAACGCCGGAAGAAGTCATGGCCGCAGAGCGGGTGGTTTTGCCAGGCCAAGGCGGCATGCGCGACTGCATGCGCGAGCTACACGACTCTGGCATGTTGCCAGCGGTTTTACATGCGGCAGCGAATAAGCCTTTAATGGGCGTCTGCGTCGGAATGCAAATGCTGCTGGACCACAGTGAAGAATTGGACACCTCGTGTTTAGGCCTGGTCGCTGGGAAGGTTGTGAAATTTGAGCTCGAAGGCCAGATTCAGCCCGACGGCAGCCGCTACAAAGTTCCCCAAATGGGTTGGAACCAGGTGTGGCAAAGCGCTCCCGGCGGGACCAAACACCCTGTCTGGGGCGACGTTCCGGACGGGAGCCACTTTTATTTTGTTCACAGTTATTACGCCCGTCCGTTGGAAGTTCGCCACACTGCAGGCGAAACGGACTACGGATCCCGCTTTACCTCGGCCATTGCGCGCGATAATATTTTCGCAACCCAATTCCACCCTGAAAAAAGCGCCCAACAAGGTTTAGCCCTATACCGTAACTTCTTGCGATGGAATCCTTGAGCCTTTATCTAGCGCCGTTGCAAACGATTGGCTCAACGCCCCCATTCAAATTCCCTTTACCCTTTTTCACCACCCACTGCTAAAGCACCATGCTGTTAATTCCTGCGATTGACCTCAAAGACGGCCACTGTGTTCGCCTCAAACAAGGCGATATGGACCAATCCACCACCTTCGGCGAAGACCCCGCGGTCATGGCTCGCAGCTGGGTCGACAAAGGGGCTCGGCGTTTGCATTTGGTGGATCTCAATGGCGCATTCGCGGGCCACCCTAAAAACGAAGTGGCGATCCGCAAAATTTTGAAAGAAGTGGGCAGTGAGATCGACGTTCAGCTTGGCGGCGGAATTCGCGATCTGGACACGATTGAGCGCTACTTAGACGCGGGCCTGCGTTACGTCATCATCGGAACGGCCGCAGTCAAAAATCCCGGCTTTTTACAAGATGCGTGTACCGCGTTTGGCGGCCACATCATCGTGGGTCTAGATGCCAAAGAAGGCAAAGTCGCTACCGATGGCTGGAGCAAGCTCACCCGCCACGATGTCGTCGATTTAGGAAAAAAATTCGAAGACTACGGCGTCGAATCAATCATTTACACCGATATTGGGCGCGACGGCATGCTGAGCGGCATCAATATCGAAGCCACGGTCAAACTGGCTCAAGCCCTAACGATTCCGGTGATTGCCTCGGGCGGCTTGAGTAATCTTGCGGACATTGAAGCCCTGTGCGCGGTGGAAGACGAAGGCGTGGAGGGTGTGATTTGCGGCCGGGCGATCTACACCGGCGACTTGGACTTTGCCGCCGGCCAAACCCGCGCTGACGAACTCAATGGTTAAAGCGCCCCCAGCGCGTTGCACACGGGAAACCATCCACGGACAAACCTGCTGGACCTTGGTCTTAGACCAAGGCGATACGTTGACCGTGACCGAGCAGGGCGCCCAGGTGGTGTCTTGGATTTCTCAAGGACGCGAGCAACTTTTCCTTAGTCCTAAAAACATTTGGGATGGCGCTAGAGCCATTCGGGGCGGAATCCCTGTGTGCTTCCCGCAGTTCAATCAGCGCGGTTCGCTCCCTAAACACGGATTTGCGCGCAACATGGCGTGGCAAGCGGGGGAGCCCCAAGTGTCCGAAGCCGGTATGACACTGGGCTTCACACTCAACCACGGGCCAGCAACCCAAAAATTCTGGAGCGCAGAATTTCAAGCGCAAGTCCAAATTCATCTTTCCCCTAACTCGCTCAAAGTAGTTTTGTCTGTCAACAATCTGGGCGAAACCGAATTGCAATTTACCGGCGCATTGCATACCTACTTGGTGGTAAGCGATATTTCAACAACCACATTACGCGGTTTGCAGGGGCAGCCGGAGTGGGACGCTGTGCGCGACGCGCACAGCCAAGCCAGCGAGGCGCTCACTTTTCATGGTGAATTTGACCGCGTCTATGCGGCGTCGCCAAAGCCTTTGGTTTTACAAGACGGCTCTCGTGTGTTGGAAATAAACCAAAGCCCCTCTTGGGCGCAGACCGTGGTTTGGAATCCTGGTGAAACCCTCTGCGCTACCTTAGCTGACATGCCGCCAGACGGCTTTGCGCATATGCTGTGCGTAGAAGCAGCCCAGGTTTTTTCGCCTATTCATGTCCCAGCCCAAGGCCACTGGCAAGGTTGGCAAAGTTTGACCCTTCAATAAATTTCACCATGCTGGCTAAACGCATCATTCCTTGCTTAGACGTGACTGGCGGACGTGTTGTTAAAGGCGTCAATTTCGTCGAACTGCGCGACGCCGGAGACCCGGTTGAAATCGCAGCTCGTTACAACGACCAAGGGGCGGATGAACTGACGTTTTTAGACATCACGGCCACCAGCGACGGCCGCGACGTCATCTTGCACATCATTGAAGCCGTCGCATCGCAGGTCTTTATTCCTCTGACGGTTGGCGGCGGTGTGCGCCAAGTGGAAGACGTCAGGCGCTTACTCAACGCTGGCGCAGACAAAGTGAGCTTTAACTCGGCGGCAATAGCCAACCCCCAAGTCATCCGAGACGCCTCAGCCAAATACGGCGCACAGTGCATCGTGGTCGCCATCGACGCCAAACGCCGCACCGCAGAAGACGAGTTGCGCATCGGTTCCAACGGCTTGCCTGTGGGCCCCGGCTGGGACGTATTCAGCCATGGCGGCCGTAAAAACGTGGGGCTGGATGCGGTCGCATGGGCGAAGCAAATGGCCGACTACGGCGCAGGCGAAATCTTGCTTACCAGCATGGACCGCGACGGCACGAAGAGCGGCTTTGACTTGGCGTTAACACGCGCCGTGGCTGACATCGTGCCTGTGCCCGTGATTGCCTCCGGCGGCGTAGGCAACCTCGACCACTTGGCTGACGGCGTAAGCATCGGCGGCGCGGACGCTGTGCTGGCCGCGAGCATCTTTCACTACGGCGAATACACCGTTCAGCAAGCGAAAGAGCGAATGCGGGAGCGCGGTATTCCGGTTCGGTTGTGATGTTGCGTTAGAAAAAGAGCAGCAGGACAAGAGTCTTGCACGAAACTAAAACTAATAAAAAAACGATTCCGATATAGGCAATCTGTGGCTTTTTTAGGGTTATAGTTTGGGCATCAATTGCACTCGCCCACCTGATCGAGCAAGCGGCTTGCAGCCAATTTATCTGAAAGATGTATCGACACGACCCGGATGTATCCACCGGGTTTTGCGGTCTACATTACGTTAGCCATTAGGCACAGGATAATCATGACAAATAAACCACTACTCTTTATTTCACATATAACGGAAGAAAAAAAACTAGCGATCGCATTTAAGGAATTGGTAGAAAGTCAATTTTTAGGCATGTTAGATGTCTTTGTTTCATCCGATGAAAACAGCATCAGCATGGGGCAGCGTTGGCTCGACAATATCACCACAGCATTAAAATCTTGCGTGGTTGAGGTAATTCTATGCAGCCCTCAATCAATACTTCGGCCTTGGATCAATTTTGAGGCCGGGGCCGGCTGGGTAAGAGACATTCCAGTTATTCCGCTGTGCCATTCCGGTATTGAGCCATCCCAACTGCCCATGCCGCTCAATTTGCTTCAAGCTGCCAAGGCGACAGAGGTAAGCAGCCTCAAGCTAATATTTCCTGTATTGGCAAATGCGCTCGGCGCAAAATGCCCAAACACCGACTTTTCTAAATTCACCGATCTAGTTAAGTCGTTTGAAAACAAGTACACATTCTGGGACGCTTGCAACCATGCGTTCACTCAACTAAGTCAGTTTGACGACTCAATAATTAATCGGCTGAAGCATGGTCAAAGCGTAGCTCTAAACCTTACTGAAACTGATTTCAATAATCTTAGCTGGGTAGTTTCATTTCTCGCCAACAAAAACATATTGAAACTCGAAAAGACGGGGGTAATGAACATGACAGGAATAGGAGCTTACTACGGTTGTGAATTAGCCCCGTTACCGCAACTTCAGACCATTATTTCTGACAGCCATTTCAAGATCCATCAATGAATGGCTAACAAAACGCTGAAGTTCGCTGCACTTCGTTCCGCCGGACGTCGCTACGCGCCGCCGCTTAGCTAATCGTTAGGTTTCATAATTTCCCATCCTTAAGTACTCTTTGTCAAAATCATGAGTCGCCAACTCATCAGCTCCGGATTAGTCTTTGAAGAGCAGATCGGCTACTCACGCGCAGTCGCCCAAGGACCGTTCGTCTTCGTCTCCGGTACGACCGGATTCAACTACGAAACGATGACCATTGAAGAAGGCGTAGCCGCGCAAGCCGAGCAGTGTCTAAAGAATATCGATCAAGCGCTGCGCAAGGCTGGCGCTAGCCTTGCAGACACGGTCAGGGTGACCTACGTACTACCGAACGGCGAGGACTTTGAACAGTGTTGGCCAGTCCTGAAGAAGTACCTCGGGGACGTTCGCCCCGCGGCAATGATGATCTTGGCCAAGCTGCTTGACCCACGTATGAAGATCGAGATTGAAGTTACTGCCATGAAGCGGTCAACTTGAACAAGCAGAATGCAGTGTGGCCTAACCCTCGCTCAACCTGAGAGCCAACGGCGTGGCACAAAGCCTGCGCCACGCCGTCGCCTCCAGGTTAGCTCGAACGTTAGAAGTTCAAGCCCACTATTGATTTGACGCCAATTAAGGTATAGTTTCTATACTATGAGTTCCTTCGAGTTTGACGCTACAAAGAGCGAGTTCAATCGCACAAAGCACGGTATCGATTTTGTCGAGGCGCAGGCTCTTTGGAATGACTCCATGTTGTTAGAAATCCCGGCAAAAACGGATGATGAGCCGCGGTATTTGGTGATCGGGTTGATTGATGGGAAGCATTGGTCGGCCGTCATTACCTACCGAGGGACCAATATTCGATTGATATCCGTGCGTCGGGCACGTACAGAAGAGGTGGCACTTTATGAAAGCTAAAAAGTTCGAGCAACAGTTTGATGAGGGCGTCGACATCACGGCTTCTTTGGACTTGTCCAAAGCCAAGCGGGTGCTCCAGGAGCAGAAACGGGTGAACGTCGATTTTCCAACCTGGATGGTTGACTCTTTAGATCGGGAAGCGAGCAAACTGGGGGTCACAAGGCAATCTGTGATTAAGGTCTGGCTGGCCGAGCGTTTAGAGGCGACCGCTTCAAAATTGCCCCTCCAACGCACGCGAACAAATGCCGCGCGTCACTGAACTCTACTCATCGCGGCAACGTCGGGCAGACTCTCAAGTCCATTTCAATCCCGCCGCCGCGAGACCTCTATACAAAGTTCCTTCATGTCAACGAGCCAGCGCGCAGGCGGGTGTAACGCCATTACGCGCAATGACAATCAGCTAGAGATTGCCCAATTGAGGTTTCACTACTGAGTAAGATCACCCACTATGAATTGGCTAGACAACATCAAATGGGACGACAAGGGGCTGGTCCCCGCCATCGCCCAAGAAAAAGACAGCGGCGACGTGCTGATGTTTGCGTGGATGAACCGCGAGGCGCTGGAAAAAACGGCTGCATTAAAG
>QYPA01000045.1 GCA_007279715.1 Comamonadaceae bacterium
ACTGGGGCAGTTTGGACCGATGGATCAGCAGGCGTTTGTGGTTTGGGCCAGTCTGGTTCCTCCGATTCCTTTTTTGCTGCTCTCGCTCTGGCTAGAGGGCCCAGAGGCGATTGCCTATTCGCTCGCGCATTTTGAATGGCAATCGTTTGGAGCCTTGGCTTACTTGGCTTGGGGTGCGACCTTGTTCGGTTACGGCGTGTGGACCCGCATGCTTTCAAAATACCCGGCCAACCGGGTGGCGCCTTTTAGTTTGTTGGTCCCGTTGGTGGGCTTGACTACCGGATGGCTGGTTTTTGGAGAAACTTTGAAGCCGATTCATTTCGCTGGAGGGGCGTTGCTGATGGCGGGCTTGTTACTAAATTTATTTGGCGCTTCTTTGTTGACTCGCAAGCCTTCGGAGGCGCTACCTTGAAATTTTATGAACCCTGACGCTCACACTCTTTGGCGTTTACCGCAATGGGCCTTTGCGGTTTTGTTGGCCGTGTTGGGCATGCTCGGGCCGTTTTCTATTGACACTTACTTGCCTGCGTTTTCTGGTATTTCGGCTTCGTTGGGCGCTACACCGTTGGAGATGCAGCAAACCCTCTCAGCGTATCTTTTTGGATTCGCTTTCATGGCTTTATTCCACGGCGCAATTTCAGATAGCTTTGGTCGCAGACCGGTGGTGCTTTGGGGATTGGGTGTCTTTACTTTGGCTTCGGTGGGTTGTGCTTTGTCGCAAAGCATTGGACAGCTGATTTTCTTTCGAGCCATTCAAGGGCTGTCCACCGGCGCAGGCATTGTGATTGCGCGGGCAGTGGTGCGCGATATGTACGCACCATCGCAGGCGCAAAAGGTGATGAGCCAGATCACGCTTTTCTTTGGTGCAGCGCCTGCGATAGCTCCGCTCTTAGGTGGTTGGTTGCTGATTCACAGTTCGTGGCACGCTATTTTTTGGTTCTTGGCTGCGCTGGGTGTGGTTTTGTGGATCGCGAACTACCGGCTTTTGCCTGAGACTTTGCATCCCACCCAACGCCAGCACTTTCATATAAAAAATTTACTTGCTGGTTATTGGCAACTGGGCGCAGATCCGCGGTTTTTACTCTTGGCTTTGGCCAGTGGCGTTCCGTTCAATGGAATGTTTTTGTATATTTTGAGTGCTCCTGTTTTCTTAGGCGAACATTTGCATTTGCTGCCGCAGCAATTCTTTTGGTGTTTTCTAGTCACCATTGGCGGGATTATGTCGGGCGCATGGGTGAGCGGCCGAGTTGCAGGAAAGATCTCGCAGAAGCGACAAATTCGCAATGGATTTGTCATCATGCTGTGTATTGGTGTGGTCAATCTCATTGCCAACCTGCTTTTTACAGCCCATGTCAGTTGGGCGCTTTGGCCTTTGGGAATTTTTGCATTCGGGTGGGCCATGATGGTCCCTGTGCTGACTCTGCTGATTCTTGATTTGCATCCCAATCGGCGAGGGATGGCCTCGTCTTTGCAAATGTTCATTGGCTCTGGCTCCAACGGCATTGTGGCGGGTCTGATCGCACCTTGGGTGATGCACTCCACCGTGGCGCTGGCAAGTGCATCTTTGTGCATGATGGGGATTGGCCTTGTGGCTTGGCTCATCCTGCGCAGGCACTGGCCAGCTATTGGCGCAGACGTTCCGTAATTTTTTAAAGTACGCGCTGTAATTTACTTCCTCTGCGTGGCCTGAGAAAAAGCCATGCGCTGTTTGGTCGTGCGCTCATGCTCCCTAGCAATGTTGCCGCAAACTAAATCACATAGCGCATAAATAGAGTCATCAGAGATCCGGTAATAAACGCTGGTGCCTCGGCTTTCACGCGCAACCATTCCCTGTTGGCTAAGCATCGACATATGCCTCGAAATATTGGCAGCGGTAAATCCGGTGCGTTGCGCCAAATCCCCTACGTTGCGCTCGCCCTCACGAAGCAGGTTGAGTAATTGCAACCGTGTGGGCTCTGATAACGCCTGAAAGTAGGCAGCCACATCGAGCATGGCTTCTGGAGGAAGATTTGTCATAGCGAAGCATACCTTGGGTGAAAGGGTGGGAGAGGCATTAATTTTCAGATCGTATTGCATTTCCAAGATTTTAGTGTATTATTTGCTTAATTAAGCATTTAGCTAAATAAGAAATTGGCTAAATTTGGAATCTTTAGGAGTTTGGAATGATGAAAACTGTAATTGCTGTATCGCTCTTGGCTGCTGGCCTCAGTGGGTCATTGTGGGCGGCGGAAAGTGGCGCTTTGAAAACCGTTGTCGTGACAAGCGCAGGCGCAGTGAATGCGGAGATGCAGAGTTTTGACGCAGTGGTGGAACCTGTGCGTCAAACGTCCTTAGCAGCGCAAGTTCCGGGTGCGATTGTGTCTTTACACGTCAAAGTCGGTGATCAAGTCAAAGCCGGGCAAGAGTTACTGCGTATCGATGCGCGATCAGCCATCCAAAATGCCGCCGCAAGTCACTCGCAAGTCGAAGCCGCACGGGCATCTCTCAATGTAGCGGCCAAAGACTTTGAACGGCAAAAGCAGCTCTTCCAAAAGCAATACATCAGTCAAGCAGCCCTAGACCGTTCGCAAGCGCAGTTTCAGGCTACACAAGCGCAGGTTCAAGCACTGCAGTCGCAATCTGACGCGGCCCAAACGCAGTCCCGCTTCTTTGTGGTTCAAGCGCCCTATACGGGCGTTGTGAGCGAAGTGGCAGTAACCTTGGGCGATATGGCCATGCCGGGAAAAACACTTCTCGTAATGCATGACCCTGCAGCAATGCGAATCACGGCATCCATTGCGCAAAGCGCGATTCCAGCAAATTTAGGGAAAGTTCAGTTTGAAATTCCTAGTGTGCACTCAATGCCCAATCGCATGGATGCGGCAACCAGGAGGTCTTGCCAGTGATTGATGCTTCAACCCATACGTCTCAAATTCGGGTGAATATTCCAGCCAGCGTAAAAGGGCTCATCCCAGGAATGTTTGCTCGCGTTTGGATCGCAGCGGACAAGACAACACAAAGCGTAGGAAAAGCGCAACGGCTGTATGTGCCAAATCAAGTCGTAATAAAAAGAGCCGAATTAATGGCGGTGTACGTGGTGGACGAAAAAGGGAAAGCGAAATTACGCCAAGTCCGGCTAGGCAACACCGTAGGCGAACAGGTTGAAGTGTTGAGTGGTCTGCGGGCAGGTGACAAGGTAGCCACTGATCCACAAGCAGCAGCAAAGGTGCGTTGAAATGAAACACCCTCATTTAGGAATTTCGGGCCGCATTGCGGCAGCATTTCAAAAAGCGCACATTACGCCGCTATTGGCCTTGATGGCCCTGTTACTAGGCGCATTTGCGGTTCTGGTGACACCGCGCGAAGAGGAGCCGCAGATAAATGTAACCATGGCCAATGTCTTGATCCCGTTCCCCGGGGCCAGTGTGGCGGATGTGGAACAGATGGTTGCAACCCCTGCAGAGCAGGTGCTTTCGCAAATGGCGGGAACCGAGCACGTCATGTCATTGTCGCGTCCGGGCTTAGCCATTTTGACGGTGCAATTCAAAGTGGGTGTTCAACGTACAGAAGCCTTGGTGCGCTTACATGACACATTGCGATCGAACACAGACTGGTTGCCCAAGAATTTGGGTGTGATGGAACCCATCATCAAACCCAAAGGCATTGATGATGTTCCCATCGTGACCTTAACGCTGTTTAGCAAAGACCCTGAAACGGGTGCGTTAGATTTAGAACGGGTTGCGCACAGCATGGAGGCTGATCTCAAACGGGTCAGTGGAACACGTGAAGTTCAGACTGTGGGCGGCCCTGGACGGGCGGTCATGGTGGAATTGGATCCAGCACTGATGGCGGGCGCAGGAGTAAGTGCCAGCGAGATGCAAAACGCCTTGCAGTCTGCAAATTTGGGACTTGCAGTGGGAGACCTTATCAATGGCAACCGAAGCACTGCAATTGAAGCTGGGCTATTTTTACAAGATGCAAGAGATGTGGCGGATCTGGTTGTGGGAGTTCACACCGGTAAGCCGGTTTTCATGCGCGATGTCGCTGAGGTTCAAGATGGAGCTATGCCAGCTGCCCGTTACGTATGGCACGGAAAGTCCGAAAAATCAGGTGGTGGTGAATACCCAGCAATTACTTTAAGCATCACTAAGAAATCAGGTGAAAACGCGATTGATGTGGCCAACGCAGTCATGCGCCGAGTGGATCAACTGCGTAATACGGTGATTCCTGTGACGGTAGAAATTGCGGAAACGCGCAATTACGGCGCATCTGCCGATGCCAAAGCACAGAAATTGATCCAAAAATTATTGTTTGCAACGGCTTCGGTCGTTGCGTTGGTATTTTTGGCATTAGGAAAACGAGAAGCTGCCATTGTGGGTGTAGCCGTTATTTTGACCTTGACTGTGACCTTGTTTGCGTCCTGGGCGTGGGGTTTCACTCTCAATAGAGTTTCACTCTTTGCTTTGATTTTTTCAATCGGTATTTTGGTGGACGATGCCATCGTGGTGGTCGAAAATATCCACCGCCATCAGCAGCTTTTCCCTGAAAAGACACTGGCCCAATTGATTCCCGGCGCAGTGGATGAAGTGGGTGGCCCAACGATTTTGGCAACCTTCACCGTGATCGCCGCACTGCTTCCTATGGCTTTTGTTTCCGGGTTGATGGGGCCCTATATGAGCCCTATTCCTATCAACGCCAGCATGGGGATGCTCTTGTCGTTAGCAATCGCCTTTATGGTGACACCCTGGTTGGCACGAATCTGGATGAAGGAAAGCGTACCCAAAAAGGGCGAACATTCCACCGGTGAGCATCCGACCTCGGGATTGAGTGCGAAATTAGCGCCGTTGTTTGAGCGTGTATTTGGCCCCTTGCTTGATGAAAAATCAGGAGGAAAAAACCGCGGCATCTTAGGGATAGGTATTGCAGTTTTAATTGCAATCTCAGTCGCCTTGCCAGCCACCGGCGTGGTGCTTTTGAAAATGCTTCCGTTTGACAATAAATCAGAATTCCAAGTGGTGGTGGATATGCCAGTGGGCACACCATTAGAAGAAACTGCAGCTGTTTTGCATGAGCTCAGTGCTTACTTGGCAACCGTTCCCGAGGTCACTGATTACCAAGCGTATGCGGGAACAGCTGCCCCCATAAACTTTAATGGGCTGGTGCGCCAATACTATTTGCGTTCTGGCGGTGAGGTGGGAGATATTCAAGTCAATCTTCTCGATAAGCACGATCGCAGTGACCAAAGCCACGCGATTGCCACACGCGTACGCCCAGTGTTACAGCGCATCGGCTTACTGCGCGGCGCCAACGTCAAGGTTGTAGAAGTTCCGCCTGGCCCTCCAGTGCTTTCACCGATCGTGGCTGAAATTTATGGACCCGAAGCGCAAGGGCGGCGCGAAGTAGCGAAGGCCGTTCGAGCAGTATTTGAGAAAACACCCGGAATTGTGGATGTGGATGACAGCAGTATTGCGGATGCCCCGCGAAAAATACTCTTGGTAGACCGCCGCAAAGCGGCACTGCTAGGCGTACCGCAGCAAGCGATTGTCAGCACCTTACGCACAGGATTGGCTGGAACGTCTGCCACCTACATTCACGATGCAAGTAAATACCCTGCGCCCGTGATTTTGCAGTTGCCTCAACAAAGCCACGGCGACCTTAACGCATTGCTACAACTCAGCGTTCGATCTTCCTCTGGCCGTTTGGTGGCGATTCGTGAGTTGGTCACAGTCAGCGACACGGTTCGTGAGCAGCCGGTATTTCACAAAGATTTGTTACCGCTCAATATGGTGGTGGCGGACATGGCAGGAAAACTCGACAGCCCGCTGTATGGCGTTTTCTCTATGCGAAAAGAGATTGCTGCGATTGCAACACCCGGCGGCGGCAATTTAGTCGAGTACTTTATCAGCCAGCCCGAAGATGCTTTGCGTGAATATGCCCTCAAGTGGGACGGAGAGTCCCAGGTCACTTACGAAACATTTAGAGACATGGGTGCTGCCTATGCGGTGGGCTTGGTCCTGATTTATCTCTTGGTGGTTGCGCAGTTTGGCTCCTACTTGACGCCGCTCATCATCATGGCGCCTATACCGCTGACCATTATTGGTGTCATGCCTGGCCACGCCATCATGGGTGCGCAGTACACCGCCACCAGCATGATTGGAATGATTGCGCTGGCTGGAATTATTGTGCGCAACTCCATCTTGTTGGTTGACTTCATCAATTTATTGGTCCGTCAAGGCGTGGCGTTTAAAAAGGCGGTTGTCCAATCGGCGATCACCCGTGCGCAACCGATTATGTTGACGGGCTTGGCCGCCATGCTGGGTGCGTTCTTCATTTTGGACGATCCGATTTTTAACGGATTGGCGATCTCGCTGATTTTTGGGATTTCTGTGTCAACGGTGTTGACGCTGATCGTTATTCCGACGCTGTACTTTGCTGCCTACCGAAATCGCACCGAAGCTTTGGCGAAAGAAGTGTCTTCTGTTTAGTTTTATAACCCTTAGGAGTTTTTCATGACCTCATGGCAAGTTGTTCGTTTAGTGGCAGGTGTTTTTATCCTGGTTTCTTTGGCATTGGGTATCCCCTCTAGCCCGATTTTTGTCAATGAGTGGTGGTTGGCGTTCACGGCATTTGTCGGAGCCAATCTAGCCCAAAGTGCGCTCACGCGCTGGTGCATGATGGAGACGATTCTTCGAAAATTAGGCATTCAGCCTGGTTGCTAAAGAAAGAAGTTATGCAATTGATCTGCCCCCACTGTGGTGTAAAAAACCGGGTCGCTGACGACACACTGGCGCACGAATTGGCGTGTGGCAAGTGTGGTGCAGACATCATGGCGGCTGCACCCGTGGCCCTTGGCGATGCGGCCTTTGAGGCTTTTATTGCAGGAACGCAGCTGCCTGTGGTGGTGGATTTTTGGGCGGCGTGGTGTGGTCCCTGTAAATCCATGGCACCCCACTTTCAAGCGGCTGCCAGGGAATTGCCCTTGGTTCGCTTTGTCAAAGTGGATACCGATGCGGCACCTGCAGCCAGTAGTAAGTATGCGATTCGCAGTATTCCCACCCTTATTTTGTTTGAAGAAGGCAAAGAGCGCGCTCGTATCTCTGGAGCGTTGCCTGCGCGTGAGCTCAAAGAGTGGATTCGAGCCCACCAGACCTTAGGAAAAATGGTATGACATTTCGATTAAAACCCACGCAGGTGGCTGCCATCGTTCTTGGCTTTGGAATTGCATCGTGTGCGCAGGCGCTCGATTTAACGCAAACCTGGCAGGCTACTCTTGCGCATGATCCGCAAATTGCCGTGTCTCAAGCCGCCCGGCTCGCTGGTTCCACAAAAAAGCAGCAAGCCGCGGCCTTATG
Organism: Comamonadaceae bacterium; assembly: GCA_007279715.1. Taxonomy (GTDB): domain Bacteria; phylum Pseudomonadota; class Gammaproteobacteria; order Burkholderiales; family Burkholderiaceae_C; genus Allorhodoferax. Next base: position 7,332 of record QYPA01000045.1, read on the forward strand.
GCGTCCCTCGGTCGTACTCAGCGCCAGCGCTGGCGCAACAAGTGCAGACAGCACCACCACAGGCGCCAATTTTTCTGCAACTGGTTTCCCGACATCCAATGGGGTGGAGTTCAACACGTCGGTGACAAATGGCAGTAGCACCCGTTGGACACTGGCTGCGAAACAGCCTTTGCTAAGTGCTGAACGAAGCGCCCAAAGCAAGCAATTGGAGATCGCTTCCAGCGTATCGGAGTTGGAGTGGCAATCAGCCCAAGCTGATTTGATCTTACGTACTGCGCAGCGGTACTTTGACCTCCTGCTCGCAACCCGAAAGCTCGAGGTGTTACGCCAACAGAAAAATTCGGTGGATCAAGCGTGGTTTGAAGCCAAAGATCGCTTTGCATTGGGGGATAAACCCATCACAGACACCCATGAAGCCCTAGCCCGCGCCATGGTGTTGCAAGCCCAGGTCCTGGCTGCGCAAAATGACCAGGAAATGGCACAGACCGTTCTAGCGCAAGCCACCGGACTGAACCCCTCAGAACTCAGGCCAATGGAGCCGCCCGCAGCGCTTCAATTCCCTGAGCAAAACACGATCGATATTTTGATTTCCCAGGCCTTGGATAACAACCCCTTGCTGCGCATGCAAGCCGGACAAGTGCAAGTCGCCCAGCAAGAGGTTGCGAAATTCAGCGCATTAGGTTCTTCTACGCTGGATGTCGTTGCGCAAGCTGGACAAGACCGGCTCACAGGCAGTGGCGATTTTGGTAGTGCCAGCAATACGGCCAACCAACGGATGATTGGTTTGCAGTGGAATATGCCTCTGTACGCCGGCGGTTACCGAAGCGCTCGCCAAGAGGAGGTATTGAGGCTGGAGGAAAAAGCCCAAGCTGAACTCGAGCGCAGCCGACAGCACATCAGCCAGCAAACCCGTAGTACGTGGCTAGCCTTACAAACCGGACCCGCGCGACTTGCGGCTTTGAATGCAGCCCACCAAGCCAGTCTGGCCAGATTGGATGCAACTCGGCTAGGGCGTCAAGTGGGAGACCGCACCACGCTTGATTTACTGCAAGCGCAAAACGATGCGAGCAGCGCGGAGTTGGCTTTGGTTCAAGCGCGGTCCGAATTAATATTGAGTCGTTTGCAAATGGATGCATGGCTTGGGCAACTCGATACAGCCCATTTGGAGAGCGTGAACGCGCTTTTTAAAACGGGTGGCTAGACGATGAAACCTTGATCTAGGTCTAATACAAATAGAACCTAAACCCCTACGATAGATTCATATTGCACAAGGAGCTGTTTTGAATCTATCGCTAGAACCCCATTCTTTCCAAGCCCAGTTACTTGGTTTAAGAGCCAGCTTGTTGGCGCAAATTTCTCAGCAGCGAGGCGGCGTTTTGAGTCGTGCGGAGGTCGCTGCAGATCATTTCTCTAACGTTCAAGATTCCCATGCGCAAACTACCACACAACGCGAGCTTGAGTTTGCGCTTAACGAGCGAGAAACGGCAGAGCTTGACGCTATTGACGCAGCGCTTAAGCGTTTAGAGGCGGGTACGTATGGAGAGTGTGCCGATTGCGGTGAACCGATTGCAAAGGCCAGACTGTTAGCTACACCTGAAGTCACGCGCTGTATCGCTTGCCAAGAAAAATCAGAACATCTATCTCACTAAGAAAGAAAGCTATGACTACTTTTCACGCCGTTGTTTGGATAGATCACCAAGAAGCCCACGTGATGCTGTTTGACCATGACCATGTGCAAGCTCAGCGCATCAAGTCACGCAGCCACCATAGGCACCAAGGTAAACCCCACGATACTTCAGGCTTGTTTAGCGAGGTGGCCACTGCATTAGCAGGAGCACATGAAATTCTCATCACGGGGCCTGGCTTGGCACGAGACCAGTTTCGCGATTGGTGCCAATCCCACCAGCCTGCGGTAGCCCACGCGACCGTGGATAGCATTGCCAGCGACCATCCGACTGATCCACAAATCGTGGCGATGGCACGCCAGTACTTTAAGAAATTCGACCAAATGGGTTTAGATCCTGCACTGGTTTAGCTCGCTGTGTCCCACCAAGGCTGTCACCCTTTAGTGCATGCCAAAGCAAGCGCATGCGCAGTTAATGTCTTCTCGTTGGGCCACTGATCTGCAATCAGGCCGTGTTGGTAAACAGCGCTACATGCAGATTGGTAGGCACTAACACCTTGCACTGGCCAATGCGCTCCAATGAGGCCAGCAAGCACATCGCCTGTTCCCGCAGTGGCGAGTCGGGCATTGCCTGTGATGTTGATCCGTATCCCATGGTGGATGTCAGCAATCAATGTGCCGGAACCTTTAAGCACTACAGTACAACGAAATTGACTGCAAAGCATTCGAGCAGCACATAGCCTGTCTTTTTGAATGGCGGCGGTGTTTGTGTTTAAAAGTCGAGCCGCTTCAAGAGGGTGGGGTGTTAGCACCGTGCTGCCTTCGGCTCTGTCTTGGAGAAGATCGATGAGCGATGGTGAGGAGGCAATGTGGTTCAGCGCATCGGCGTCAAGCACCAGACGTTTGGTTCGCTTCAATAGCACGGGGAGAGATTCCTGTATAGCGTTTCCCGCTCCACAACCAGCGACGACGGTAATGGCTTCTAAAGACAAGTCGGACCAATGGCGTAGCATCAATTCGCTTTGCAGAGTGACTACTGGAAAGTCAATACGGTCTTGCAACAAAGCCACGTAAACGAGCCCTGCGCCACCATGTAAGGCCGAAGTTGCTGCCAGTAAAGCAGAGCCGGTCATGCCTGGTGCCCCACCCACAATGCCCACATCACCAAAGCTCCCTTTGTGTGAGGCATGGGGCCGGGGCGCTAACGAGCTAGGAGCGTTAACTAAAGCATGAGGTTCGCTAATTTCATCTAAACCAAGTTGGTGCAGCCAAAGATTTCCGCAGGCATCACGTCCTGCGCCCATTAGGAGACCAGGTTTGAGGGTTAGCAAGCTCAACGTGGTCTCTGCCCGAACACTCACAGGGCTGGCCTCGCCAGTGTCACTGTCCAAGCCAGATGGCACATCAATAGACAACACCTGCCTGCCAGAGGCGTTAATGTGCTGTATCCAAGAGTCATAGGGCGAAGGTTCTGACCGGGCGCCGCCAATGCCAAACAGCGCATCAATCACCGAATCAAATGAAGCTGGTGGATGGATGGAAATAGCGATCCCGGCCCTTTGCGCCCGCGCATATGCATCTTGCGTTTCGATGGAACTTTTGGAATGCAGCCCAAGGTGACTCACCCACACTTGCTTGCCCAATTGGCGAAGAACAATCGCTGCTTCAAGACCGTCTCCCCCGTTGTTGCCAGGTCCACAAGCGACCCAAAAAATATGAGTGTGCGGATTGCATGCTAACGCTAAGCGTGCGACAGCTTCACCTGCGCGCCGCATCAAGACCCCCAAACCTAAATCAAGAGCTGCATGGGCTTCAATAGTTCGGGTAGCCTGTGTTGTGAAAACTGGCAAAGGTTCTCGCGTTCGGAAACCGGAGGAATGAAGAATACGAATAAAAGGGGACGACATCGTTGGCATATTTTGCGTGCTAAATACGACGAGCATTCATTGGATGGGCATAGTTTGATCTTCGTCAAGATATATCGAACCTTCGTCCCTTAAAGTGGGTCATTCGTTCAATATTCAAACTGGAGTAACTGAGATGACAACAAGCCACAAAAACAGACTCATGGAAGACCTGCAACTCGTCATTGAAGACGCCGAAGAATTGTTGCGCATGACAGCCAAAGAGGCTGGCGATAGCGCGGCCGATGTGCGAAAAAGGGTGCAAGCACGGATGGAGCAGGCCAAAGTGGAGTTGGTGCATATTCAAGCTGCGGCCGTAGCGCAGGCCAAAGCAGCAGGCCAAGCGGCAGATGCGTTTGTTCACGAAAACCCTTGGAAGTCGGTCGGCGTTGCCGCAGGACTAGGATTAGTCTTGGGTTTGCTTCTCAGCCGTCGGTAAAACGCATGGCCGAGGGCAAAAGCGGAAGTTTGTTTAGTTCACTGCGTCAGCTGTTAGGAACGGCTTTAGAGACGGCGCATATCCGGTTGGAACTACTAGGCACGGAACTGGAATTTGAAAAACGCCGCATCTTTGACGGACTCGTGTTGGCTGCTATGGCGCTGCTTTTTCTCGGATTGGGCTTGGTGCTTCTTTGTGGCACCGTAGTTTTGCTTTTTTGGGAAGGTGACCGTTTGATGGCTGCGGGATGGATGACGTTTTCTTTTCTATCCCTCGGTTTAATATTTTTAGGCCAAGCACGCCAACGTTTAAAAGCGCCGCAGGGAATATTCCAAAAAAGTGTGGACGAACTCAAGCGAGACCAAGCGTTGACGCAAGACGCATCCAACCATGCGAAATAACAATCTCATTTTGCGCCAGCAACAGCTTTGCGAACGCAGTGCGCAGCTGAGGTTTTTGTGGGCCCAAGAGATTCAATGCGTCAAGCTGCCCTTGTCACGGGGAGACAACTTGATTAAAAGCGCAGCTTGGATTAGCCGTAAACCTGTGTTGCCAGCGGTCGGTGCGTTTCTCATCCTGGCCTGGCAACCCAAGCGGGCTGTGGTGTGGGGTTGTCGAATTTTGTGGGGCTGGAATGTCTTTCAGGGCGTTTCTAAAACACCACTGGCATGCTTCGCAAAGCGGTTTTTTTCGCGCGGATGAACGGGGTCACTTTGACCCCAAGGCCATCCGCCAAATTCGGTGCGACGGTAATCGGCAAAAGCCTGATGAATTTCTTCTTGGGTATTCATCACAAACGGACCGTATTGCGCAACGGGTTCGCCAATCGGGCGGCCCTGTAGCATCAAAAGCTCAGAGATTTCTTCCCCATTGATGATTTCAACGGCATCGGTGGCTCGGACTTCGATGACCGAACGCACCCCGACGATTTCACCCGCTGCGCTGAGCGTGACCCCTTTAAAAAAATACAGTTGGCGGCGCGTTTTTGGGCTCGTGGCTGCAGGCAAAGTCCAACGGGCACCGGGCTCCATACGAACCGTGAAAATCGCGAGGTCAGAATCCGCTTGGCTGGCCCAGGAGTGGGGTGGAGGCGACAGCCCTTTGGCACCGTTAAGAACCCCCGCCACAACGACAACATCAGTGGCCCGCTTTTCATTGTCAAGAATTTTCACGCGTTCAATACTTTCATTCCAAAGCATGGTGAAGTGTGGCTCTGCCATTTTGTTTTTGGCGGGGAGATTGAGCCAAATTTGAAAGAGCTCGGCTGGATTGGGTTGATCGGTGTGACGCAGGGGAAACATTTCGCAGTGAACAATGCCCTTCCCCGCGGTCAGCCATTGAACATCTCCAGCGCCAAAGCGAGCGATGGCGCCCAAGGAGTCGGAGTGGTCAATATGCCCTTGGCGAACGATGGTGACGGTCTCAAAGCCACGGTGCGGATGCGCAGGAAAGCCGGGGACGGTTTTACCGTGGTACATGCTCCAGCCGTCTTTGCCAGCAAAGTCTTGCCCAAGATCGCGCCCAGTTAACGGTACGCTAGGGCCCATGGCGGCGTTACCTGACGGGTAAGCGTCGTTGTGGTGCACGCAAAATAAAAACGGATCCAAGGTTTGCCATGGAAAAGCCAAAGGGGCCACACTCAAAATGCTGGGGTTCATACATACAATTCAAAAAGAATCAAAGCACCATTAAAGCGCAATTTTCGATGGGCCTACTCTTTGACGCACCTTGACGGGATAGGGGTGTTTTCACTACCGATAAGATTGCACCATGGATATACCTTCCGTTTTACTGCGTTTGATGGGTGCCGCTCTGTTGACGGGAGCGTTGGTGGCGTTTGGAGTGTCTGAGCGTTCGACCACCGTCTCACCTGCTTTAGCGCTTGTTCCTATCTCTCAGAGCCCTTTGGACGTTTCTGCAGATGTGGATTGGAAGACGGGTGCCAAAGGGCATATTCCCATGCCGGAGGGTGCCATGGCTGCGCATGCGAGTGCCCTGGTGGCGATGCCAGACAACCAGCCGGATGCGCTCATGGCATTTTGGTTTGCCGGCGATCGCGAAAGCGCTCCCAATGTTCAAATTGCAAGCGCAATTTTTAACCGAGCCACCCAGACTTGGGGTCCAGCACGCTTTGTGGTGAATCGCCACGATATGGGTGCGCAATTGGGATTTGGCCTGCGCCGTTTAGGCAATCCTGTGGCATGGCTCGACGCGAGCGGACGCATGCATTTGTTTGTCGTGGCGACGGGTTGGGGCGGCTGGGCAGCGGGGCGTATCTTGCATTTGCAGCAGCGTCAAGATTCTCAAAGCGCAGACGTGGAATTTGAGCCTGTGGGGCTTCTACCCTTATCGTGGTTGTGGAATACCAGCTTTTTAGTCCGAACGGCGCCGCTTCCTTTGGCGGATGGCGGCATGGTGCTGCCCGCGTATTTCGAGTTGGGTTTTAAGTATCCTGTGGCCCTGCGGTTTGACAGTAAAGGCAGTTTTTTGGGCATGGTTCGCATATCCAATAAGCGCTATGCCTTGCAGCCCGCATTGATAGCCCATTCGCCGACGCATTGGATTGCACTGATGCGAGACAACCGTGAAGTTGGAAAAATCATTGCAGCCCAAACCGTTGATGCGGGGCAGAACTGGACAGATTTACCCGACTTGGCTTTAGATAATCCGGACTCATCGATCGCGACCCTTCGATCCCATGGGCAGCATTGGTTGGTCCATAACGACTCCCCCCATTCGCGCGAAAAATTGGCATTGAGCCGCTCGCCCAATGGGCTGGAGTGGAGAACTTCGCTGCGACTGGAAGAGGGTTCCGCAGGACAAGAGTTTTCGTATCCCGCCATCGTTCAAACGCACAACAGCCTCTGGATCAGCTACACCGACCAACGCCGCAGCATTGCTTGGCAGCGCTTGGATTTAAATGCAAACCAAACCGCTCAAAATCCAAGTGCATCCAACGAGAAGGATAAGCCATGACAGCAGCATGGGACGCATTGGCGCCTAGCTTGCCCTCGCTTGCCAATTTGCCGTGGGCTATGCATGTGGGTTGGGGTGTTGTGATGGCTGCGCTATTGAACAGCCTGTTGCCTCAAAGTGTGGGTGTCTTGCGCCACCTTATCATTTTGTTTGTGGCTGTCATCGCATGTATTCCCGGAATATGGGGGCCGGTGTACTGGTTGGGCCTGGCCTTTCAAACGCCAAGTGTGCTTGCCGTGCTATGGGCAGGGCAGCATCTTTACAGCCGTTGGCCGATCGCTGCCTGGACCTTGAAAGCCCGCCAGTCCCAACGCAGTGCTGTAAATATGACATTTGCTTTATTTGGCGTCGTTTTGGGTTGGCTTTTGTTGCTAGACACCTTGGCATTGGTGCCCATGCAACTTTATGCGTGGGGCTTTTCGCCTTGGAGTGCTGGGGTAGCGCTGCTATTGGGTTTGTTGCCTTGGATTTTTCAAGGTATGTCGGGCCTGCGAAGCGCTGGCGGCTTAATCGTTTTGGCCGTCGTTGTCTTCACGCTTTTGCGATTACCTACAGGCAACGTGTGGGACGCATTGCTTGACCCATGGCTTTGGGTGGTGTTGCATATTTATCTGGTGCGAATGGCATTACGGATTAGATAAATCCCGACTATTTTTGGAGCGTGACAAGCCATTCACGACCAAAAAGCCATTGGTCGGGATGCCAAAGGTTGGACCAGGTAATTTCGCCTTCGCGGTGGCGGCTTTTGACATGCCAGCGCCGCCCGAGAACTTTGCACTTTGCCGCGCACAGCGCATCGGTTGGTTGTGCGCCTTCTTGCAACCAGACGACAGCATCATGGTTTTCCAGCAAAAAAACCAAGCGCTCAGCGGGCGGCATGTCGGGATGCAGCGCGCCCGTATTGCGGCCTTCTGCGTCATAAGGTATGAGGGTTTTGCCCGGTAAAACAAAGCCAAATCGTTCGTATTGCCCGGTAAAACCATTGGGAACTGCGATGCGTTTTCCTTGTAGCTGCGCCTTGACTGCTTCACTGTACTGAGCCGCTGGGCTATCCAATGGTGCCACCATGGCGCTGAAACTGGCGTATACACATAGACAGGCAAACAATGAACTATTGCGTGTCCACTGGGATTTTAAAACGCCTGCAATGGCGGCCAAACCACCCGCTGTGGTGAGCGTTAAAGCCGTCCAAAGATCCCACTGCGAGCCGATACCCATGTCACTCATTACCCAGGCGATACGTCCCAGCATGACAAAGGCAATCGCAGAAATCCCCAAAGTGATAAAAAACCAAAAGCGCGCAATCCGATCCCAATAAAGGGCCAGTACCATCGCCAAGGCAGGCATCGCAGGAATCACGTACCTGGCGGAACGTTGGCTAGGGATGGAAAAAATAACCAGCCAAACCAAAAGCCAAATCATTAAGGTGCCTTGGGCAGGCATCCAAGGGGTGCGAACTTTATTTTTTAACCCAGCGCTAACTCCCAACCACGCTAAACCCACCACTACAAACCACATCAGGCCGGCGTTTTCGGGGTAAGCCAGCAACTGGGTCCAAAGTGGGTAGTCCCCAAACAATGCGGCGTGCCAATAGCCTTGCGAGCCCGACATTTTTCCTGCATTCTCTGCCACAACAAATTCTTGCCAAACCGCACTCGGGTTCGGATCGATCACAAACCAGAGGCTAAAAATTCCTAAAGCCAACAAGGCGCTCCACGTCACGCCCAAGGTGGTGCGCAGTAACGATCTCCATTGCAGTGAGGGCTCAAGCCACAGCAAGACAAACCACAAGGTGGCAGCCGCAGGTGCCACCAGAGCAAACGATTTATAGAGCAAGCCCACGCCAATTGCTAAACCAAACCATGTAAAAGTTTTCCAAGCGATAGGCGTCTTGGCTATTTCCTTTGCATTCCAAAGCAAATAGAACACGGGTAAGGCCAGCCAGAATGTCTCAGGTCCGGAGGTGAGGTAAGCGCGGCCGTAGCGAAAGGTGGAAAAAAACGCCAAATAGACCACGGCCGCAAGGCAGGCGGTGCGCCAGTTATTGGCAATTCGGTGGGTTAAGGCGGCAACGATGCCTGCGGTAAAAAAGGAGTACGTAACGCTGGGAAGCCGCAGGGCAAACATCGTCCAATGGTTTCCCCAGTCACCCGCAACCATGGCTTGCCAAAATAAAAATGGCGGCTTGGTGTTGCGTAAATTAACGATGTCGGATTGGAGAGGAAGCCAGTGGCCGGTGGCCGCGGTAAGTCGTGCGATGTGGATATAGACCATCTCATCGCCGTTGGTTGGAGCGTAGGATCCACCTAAACCAAAGAGATAGAGCGCGGCGGTAAAGACAATCAAAGCCACCCAAAGCCACACCGAGGTGTGCGAAGCATGCGGAGTCGAGGCAGGTGCGGTTGGCATGGGCGAAGAGTTATCTTTTGCGAAAAGTCCAGCGGTCGTTGGCGACAAAATTACTGACACTGGCCACGACGATGGCAATGACGTTGGCCAGCATGTAATGCATGGCATGCGCCAGCCACAGAGTCAGACCGTATTGCAGCGCAATCCCAAACCATGAAGCGAGCGCATATTTTCCGAATTGATTGACAAGCGGCGTTGGCGCGATGTGCAATCTTGCATCGCCTTGCGTGTTAACAGCACGCACCCGGTCGGACCACGTCCACAGGCGGTTCCAAGTAAAGTTGTTAAGGGTCGCAATAGAGATTGCCAAAGCCAGCGAGGCGTAAGGCTTGCCTTCAGGGCCCTCAAGGGATTGAAACAAAAATTCATGGCCCAAATACAAAACCAGCATATTGACGACCGTACCGCTGGCACCGACCAATCCAAATTTGATATAGCGGATACTTTTCAGCCAATCGATGGCAGCCAGCGCACGTACTTGAAGGCTTACCTTAGTCGACATGCGCAGCTTGATGGGTTGGCTTCAAAAACCGCAGCGCGGCATCGAGCACGGGATCTGGGGCAATGCGTTTAAGGCACTGGTTGTCGCCGTCACAAAACGTCAATCGGTGGTTATAGGCACTTAAGCAAGGTGAACAGGCTATCCCTGATTCAATCACCGTGTTGCGAGACCCCAAAGGTCCGTAGAGTTTGCCGGTTTCAGGTCCAAAAAAGACCATGGTCTGAATAGGAGTGAGGCAGGCAAAGTGACCTGGGCCGCCGTCGTTGGTAATCAGTAGCTCGGACGCATGAAAGAGCATCAGCAGTTCACGGATGCTACGGGTGTAGCCGGTCAGGTCTATGCAATAAGGGCTATCGGTTTGGGCTTGCAAGTCTTTGGCGAGTTGGGCGTCGTCCTTCAGGCCAATCAAACCGACTGCAAACCCTTCGCGGCACAGACCTTGGGCGACTCGTGCGTAATACGCCGCTGGCCATGCGCGTTCAGGAAGAATACCGCCGCCGGCATAGACCAACACTAATTTTCGCTGTGATAAATGTGGGTGATCGCTATGGAGTTTTTCTCGGTAGGCGGCTAGCTCAGAAGCTTCAAATGAAACAGACAACTCTGTTGTTGTAGGCAAGGAAATCGTTGGAGCAGCTTTATTGCGCGGCATACCTTGGCCCGTGAGCGCGTCTACCAAGGACAGGAACTGTTTACTAATGTGTTGGTAGGGGTTGTAGGGAATCGCGTGGTTGATAAAACTCCCGCGGTACAAACCTTCTTGGGTGTGCGGGGTAAAACCCACGCGAACCGGAGCACCACTGGCAAAGGACAATAAGCTGCTGACCCGTGAAAAAAGTTCGCAATCAATCACCGCGTCGATCCGCAGACGTCGCATAAGTGTGCTCACGCGAAGGATGTCACGCAAAAGGCGCAGGCCTGACCGGTCGTCTATCGAGTGTAAAAATTCCGGTGCAGTGAGCCCTAAGAGTTGAGAGACCTCTTGGTTTTTTTTAAGCTGCAAAACGTGAATGGATGCCGTGGGATAGCGCCTGCGAAGTTCCGCAAACATGGGGCCAGCCAACACAATGCTTCCCATCTCGGAGAGCAGGATCACCAAAATATTTTTTGGATGGGTTCCTAAAGCGGCCGATTTTCTCAATACGGCCGACAGACGAACCCACAATGACACCAGACCACATAACAACTGGCCGAGCCAGCGGTCAATAAAGCGCTGTGTATTGAGGTTCATCTGTGGCGGACTGATTACAGTCCAGCTGCAGCGCGCAGAGCCTGGGCTTTATCGGTTCGTTCCCATGTGAACTCAGGTTCTTCACGGCCGAAGTGTCCATAAGCGGCTGTCTTTTCATAGATAGGACGCAGTAAGTCCAACATCTGAATAATCCCTTTGGGGCGCAAGTCGAAGTGTTCACTCACCAAGGCGGCGATTTTTTCGTCGGAGATCACGCCGGTTCCCTCGGTGTACACCGTGACGTTCATGGGCTTGGCCACACCAATGGCGTAGGCGACTTGAATTTGGCACTGCTTGGCGATACCCGCAGCCACAATGTTCTTAGCCACATAGCGTGCGGCATAAGCGGCAGAGCGATCTACCTTTGTAGGATCTTTCCCGGAAAATGCGCCGCCTCCGTGGGGGCAGGCGCCGCCGTAGGTGTCCACAATAATTTTGCGTCCTGTTAAACCACAGTCACCCTGGGGTCCGCCGACCACAAAGCGGCCAGTGGGGTTGACCAAATAGCGGGTGTCTTTGAGCCACTCTTTAGGCAGAACAGGTTTGATAATTTCTTCGATGACCGCGTCAATGAATTCTTGCTTCATGGTTGTGCCATTGCTCATTTCGGGGCTGTGCTGGCTTGATAACACCACGGTGTCAATGCTGTGGGGCTTGCCATCGACGTAACGCATAGTCACTTGGCTCTTGGCGTCAGGGCGTAAGAAAGGCAAGCGGCCGTCTTTTCGCAGCTGCGCTTGTCGCTCCACCAAGCGGTGCGCATAGTAAATAGGCGCGGGCATCAACTCAGGCGTTTCGTTGCAGGCATAGCCAAACATCAGACCTTGGTCGCCGGCACCGGTATTGAGGTGGTCATCGGACGCATGGTCTACGCCTTGGGCAATGTCGTTCGATTGTTTGTCGTAAGCGACTAAAACCGCGCAGCCTTTGTAGTCAATGCCGTATTCGGTGTTGTCATAGCCAATGCGTTTGATCGTGTCCCGTGCGACTTGGATGTAGTCGACGTGCGCATTGGTGGTGATCTCACCCGCTAAGACAACGAGGCCTGTGTTGCACAAAGTTTCTGCCGCAACGCGCGACTTAGGATCTTGTTTAAAAATAGCATCCAAAATCGCATCTGAGATTTGGTCAGCCACCTTGTCGGGGTGGCCTTCAGAGACGGAC
>QYPA01000083.1 GCA_007279715.1 Comamonadaceae bacterium
ATTAAAATATTTTCTGGTACTACTGTCCAACTCGTGAGAGTGTCGTATTCTCGGACAGCCTCCTAGCAACAAGAATCTGCTTTGGCCCTTGCCAAACGCCTTCTGGTCGCCAGCATGGCCTGTGTCACCGTCTGGGCGATAGCCGCCGACAAAAGCAAGGAAGCCGCTGAATTACGGGCGTTCCTGATCAAACTTAGTGGCCGGCAAATGCGGCATAAAATAGAGTTCACCAATCCCGCCCTGTTGGCATAAGTATCTACACAAGTTTATTTATTAAAAATCATAGGGTTAATAAAATAATAACGTTATTTCATATAGGCTAGGCGGTAACGGTAGGGACACTCGTTGCCGAGCGCCCCCCGCACAGATCCGTACGTGCGCAATTAACGCATACGGCTCCTACCTTAGGTAGTGGCGCGAAACCGTTGTTCCGGGTAGGGATGAACCATTCGGCACAGTGGGATATACATGTTAACAAGACGGGTAAAGCGCGCCCAAGGCATACGATGGCGCTGACTGCGACGGAGTAAAGCATGCCGCCAAGCTCGACAAATCTCGCTACGGAAACTCTTGAGCCGGTGGAGATTGCCAGAAACCGCGTAGTAGTTGAAATATCCCTGAACTACGCGAGTAAGCCAGCGCCCAATTACTGCGATTGGCTCATGCCGCCGACGCATCAGCGTTTCCCGTATTGCCGACAGTGTAGCTCGCATACGCTTCTTCACCGTCAAGCGAATCAATTTGGCATAACCCAACTTGTTCCTTGCGCACACATGGGTGAAACCGAGAAAGTCGAATGTTTTCGGCTTGCCTAGCCCACGTCTCAGACGGTTGGTTACAGCGTATTGCCCGAACTCGATTAACCGCGTCTTGTCCGGGTGTAGCGCCAATCCAAACTTGGCTAGTCGTTCCTGCATTGCAGCCAAGAATCGTTTTGCCACGCCTTCGTGCTGAAATCCCAGCACGCTATCGTCCGCATAACGAACGATAATGACGTCTCCCGGCGAATATTGCTTACGCCAGTGATGCGCCCATGTGTCGAGAACATAATGCAGATAGATATTACTGAGCAAGGGCGAAATTACCGCCCCTTGAGGGCATCCCCGCTCCGATGCAACCCTGCGTCCGTCCTCGATCACCCCCGCTTTGAGCCACTTGCGAATCAGCCGTAATATCCGCTTATCCGCAATCCGATGTCCCAGAAATTTGAGCATCCATTCGTGATCGATTTCATCGAAAAATGCGCGAATGTCCGCATCTAAAATCCAATTCACCTTCCGGCCCGTTATCCCCATGTACAGTGCATCGAGTGCGTCATGCTGACCACGCCCTTTGCGGAACCCATATGAAAATCCAAGAAAATCCTCTTCGTAAATTGCGCTCAGTACCGTCGAGACGGCCTGTTGCACAACTTTGTCCTCCAGGGAAGCTATCCCAAGAGGTCGTTGCTTGCCATCAGCTTTGGGAATAAATACCCGCCGTGATGGTTGTGTACGGTAAGCGCCGGAATGTATTTCCCGATGCAATTCATGTACTCGCGTATAGAGAATCTGCTCGTACTCTCGCCACGTTACACCGTCCACACCTGCCGCCGCGTTCTTTCTGAGAGCGTAAAAGCTCTCCACCAGCAACGACGGTGTGACATGATGCAGCAGTGCCGTGAACTGTTCCCGTTTGTTACGACGGGCGATTTCGCGCACGCCTTCGAGTCCCATCGACGCGCTAATCCGGCGCTGTGTCTGGGGCGCGGGAGAATCGAAGGCGTTCCCTTTGGTTACGTCGCTTCCCTCCACCACCTCCGCAGGGGTGTTCCCATTGTTCGGCGGCTTCTTCGGTACTACTGACGTATCCGACTTCTCACCGGCGTAGATGACGGGCTTGTGGTCATCGACCTTCCCCGTCCCATCCGGGCAAACTGTCCCGGATGCCGATGAGATCTCCCAGTTCCTGTGCAAGAAACTTCCCGACATGCGCAGGGTCTCCGACCGCGCGGGATCGATGCATGGCTTGCGATTATTGTCATGCATCGTATTGCCTTCCGTGATCCTTAACTCCGTCGGCATCCCGAATTGTTGATTACGCGGCTCAATGGCTGGCCTGTCGGTGTCCCCTGTCAACGCTTCGGCATGTGCCTCACGACACATACCGCATGACTCGGGGTCAGAGTGATTCGCCATTTCTTCTCTGTATCGAACTTTCATCGACTATCTCTTGCCAGTTTTAACTGGCGCACTAAGGATTCGTACGTAAATGGATAGTAGAGCCCTGTAACCCTTATCGTACCTACATTCTTCTTTCAAAACATGATTCCATAGTCAACTGGTAATGGGTGGCGCTCCTTCAGCTCGAACAGTCCGAAACGATTGAGATGAGATGTCCGGTACGGGCTGAAGCCGGCAATTAGTTCCGGTGTAAGCTTCATCCCTTCCGCCTCCAATTCCTTTAACGCCTGCGTGATGGTATGGCAGTTATGGAATATCACAAGATTGGCGATCAGGTGATTGTACTTGATGATTTTCAGTTGATCGTCACGAACATTTTCAGTGATGGTATCGGCGCCGAAATAAACCCATTGGGCGAACTGGTTAAAGCCTTCACATTTATTTTGTGCCGCCTGAATGATGCGGCGTAGCTCTTCATCACCAATATATTCCAACAAAAATGTAGTACGGACCACCCGCCCAAGTTCCCGAAACGCAAAGTAAAGCTTGTTCTTCCGGCTGGCTGTGCCCAGTTTGCGTAGTATGGTCGAAGGTGAGATTCGGCCTGCCCGAATGGACTGGGCGACCTGCAGCATATCGGGCAAATGACAAGCGATCAAATCCCAGTCAATGGCTTCCTTGCTGAACAGCCCGTCAATGTTTTTGTAGGTTTCCTGAGGTGTCGGACGAAACCACTTCAAGTCTTTCCAATTCCGTATTCGCGGCATCAGCTTAATGCCCAGCAAAAAGGCCAATCCATAGACCGGAGCGCTCTGCGCCTGTGTGTCGCCATGTAAAATGTCGGGTTGTATGTCCGATTTGTTTTTGGTCAGGCCATCGAGAATGTAGATCGCCTCCCAAGCGCCACACGGGATGAAATGCGAGAACAACGCGATGTAGTTATCGCTGACGTGATAGTAAGCGACACCGCCATAGCCTCCGTAGCGGATGTGGCGCTCCGACAGCAGGTTGTTTTCGTACAAATTCCACTGGGTGCCATCGGCGGCCGCCCGCTTGGTATCGCCCCAATAGCGCGGTAACTGGAACTGGTTGTAGGCATTGATGGTGCCGCAGATCGCCGCCTCCAATTTTTCGGTGGAAGCTTGACGTTGATCGACAAAGGTTATTTGCCGGGCGCTAATGTCCGCAATATTGCGGGCTGTTTGGGTCGCCCCCAAACCGGTTCCATAGGCGAAGGTGGTCAAAATTTTACGTCGCGCATCTTCCTTAAGCTTGCCTTGATGCCCACTGAGCGGACTGAAATGTTTGTCCCAACCGATCCACTGGGAAGTATCGGCGAGCACATCCAACAACGACAGTTCTTTACTGTCAAGCTTCTTGGTCAGCGCCGCATCAAGCGCTTGGAACCCTTCCGGGATGGGCTTTTTCTTTAGACGCCCTAATTTCGGACGACCGTCAATGATCTGGAAAAATGGATTATCGGGATACGTGTCATCCGCTTTTTTAGCCGCCGCCGTTAAGAGGCCGCGAACATGTTGGACGAATGGATCCGCCTCAACGGGCAGGCCGACTTCTTGGCCGTACGCCTCGCGGGTTTTTGCACACTCCGCCAACGGCACCAGTTCGTCGCGGGTGTCGGAATAATTGTTGGCCCCAATCACGCAAAGGTCGGCAGATTTCAGCTCACGTACCATTTGCATGCAGACACACACCTCAAACTGGCGTCGGTGGAGCCTTGTTGGTGCCTCGCGCTGCTGCTCACCCGTGATCAGTTTCCACCATTTTTCCGGCACCCAAGCCAAGTCTGCCAAGCTCAAATAAGCTGAGGTGCCGCTTTTCAGGGTTATCCATTCACTGTGGCGACCACGCTCGGCAAGCATCAAGGCCAATGCGCGTTCAAAGCTTAAGTCCTGACTGGTCGAAACGAAACGAAGCGCAGCTTGGACAGGATGCGCAATAGCTCCGCTCGTCGGTTGGCAAAGATCGGTTTCATGAAACGGCATTCATTCTTGCCACCGTATTCAGCGTGCAACCGTGAGAATTCGCATAAATCCGGCCTGGCAGAAACGGTTTTACGGACTGTCTGCAACTGGGTTTCATCTGATTCGGCCGAACTCAGCACGGTGTCGAGCAATGCGTAGCGCCGCAGAATCTCGTCAGTCTTACCTTGGTTATCCAGCAAATATTTCTGCACAACTCCCCGGCAATACGTGACACCCGACCCATTTGTTTGCAGAAGATTTCGCAAAGGTCATCGGTCACAATGGCAAGCCGTTGACGAATCACCGCCAAGGTTACCGCATACCGTTTCGATGGCGTCAGATCAGCCATGCTGGCCGCATCAAGCGCGTTACCCTCCAAGGCCCATTGGCTGACTTTCACAACTGGGATCGTATTCAGAAATGTATTGTAGCCAGAAAGCGCGGTCAATTGGTCGAAGCGTGCCAACAGATCCCGCATGCCATGAACAGTGGGTTTGGCGGGATCCTGTTTGAGGTCGTGCCAAGGGCTGACCCGACGGGGATCATCGCCGACGACGAACAGTGCGTCGAGAAAATCCGCACCTGTTTTGCCCAGAGCATTTTGCACTTGCTCGTATAGCGCTTGGTTGGTGGCAGCGCGGCCGGCACGTGCCTCACGCACCAAGGTGTCAAACGCCGGTAACTCATATCGGTGACGAATCAGGATTTCTATCCCGACATTGACGATGTCCGCCACGTCTTCCTTGGTTAATGCTGCTTCGCCGAGCGTGGTACGGAGCAATGCCTTGCCCTGGGTGTCGAAAGGTTTTACGTCCAGGAATTGCCGCACTGCCGCCAAATGGTTGTCGCGCACTTTTGATTGGTCGTAGTTGTGCAATACTTCCCGATCAACCCGGCGATTGATCACCGTTGCGATATGTTTGATGATCCCTTCAGGCACTTCGTTAGATGCTACAAAATACCCCAGTCGTTGGAATGTCTTCAATAAAACAACAAAACCGAGCAGCGTCGTCGGCAAGCGCGTGACGTTGGCACAAAACACCAGCTCTTCATCAGTTGGTGTATAGAACTGTTCCAACTCCGCCTGCGTCATGCGAGTCTTGAAGCGTGGATAGGCTGTATCGCTAGGTTGCAAGTCGTAGCGCCTGACTGTTTACGTTCTAGGGTCTAGCATTGTGTGTGATGCCAAAGCGGCGTCCCTTATTCGCATAATAGTTTGTCTCGTTGTCTTGAATTCACGGGCTAACTTAGCAACATTAATCCCTACAGACAGTTTTTCAATAACTGCTGCACGTGCCGCCATGTTTAGCGCTGGCGGCCTGCCAAAGTGTTTACCGGCAGCTTTAGCCCGATTAATTCCTGACTGTGTCCGTTCA
>QYPA01000126.1 GCA_007279715.1 Comamonadaceae bacterium
AATCTCGATACCGCCGCCCACATAAGGTCCCAAAAATACCTCGGACAACTTCTCTCCTACGCCGATGATCAGGCCACCCCCAATGGCGCCCGGTACCGAAGTTAGCCCACCCAAAATCACCACTGGCAAAGCGCGCAATGCCACCGTGGTCAGCGAAAATTGCACGCCCAGCTTGCTACCCCAAATCATGCCGGCCACCAGCGCCACCACACCGGCCACGCACCACACAATGACCCAAATGCGGTTCAACGGAATACCAATACTTTGGGCGGCCTGGTGGTCGTCAGCCACGGCGCGCAGTGCGCGGCCTGTGGAAGTTCTCTGGAAAAAAACACTGTGTAAGGCCACCAGCGCGGCGGCGATGATGGCGGCGTAAAAGTCTTCCTTGTTGATCATGATGCCGCCCTGAAAGGTGCTTTCAAATAGCATCACCGGATCCTTTGGCATCCCAATATCAATCTTGTAAATGCTGCTGCCAAAAATAGTCTGGCCTAGGCCTTCCATGAAGTAAGTGATGCCCAAAGTTGCCATCAGCAGCGTGGTGCCTTCCTGGTTAACCAAGTGGCGCAAGACAAGGCGCTCGATCACCCAGGCCACGCAAAACATCACTATTCCAGCGCCTACAAAGGCAATGGCGTTGGCGGCAAAGAGACTGTCAATACCCAGATACAAGGGCACCCACTCGGAGAAGCGCGCCATCGCCAGCGCAGCGAACAGCACCATGGCCCCTTGCGCAAAGTTAAACACGCCCGAGGCTTTAAAAATCAGCACAAAGCCGAGCGCCACCAGCGAATACAGCATGCCCGCCATCAGGCCGCCCAACAGTGTTTCAAGAAAAAATGCCATAAAAAATCTACCTCAATGTGATGTGCCAAGGTAGGCACTGATCACGTCTTTGTTATTGCGCACTTCGTCGGGGGTGCCGTCGCCAATTTTCTTGCCGTAGTCCAGCACCACCACGCGGTCGGAGATATCCATGACGACGCCCATGTCGTGCTCGATGAGGACCACGGTGGTTCCGAACTCGTCATTCACATCAAGCACAAAGCGACACATGTCCTGCTTTTCTTCGACATTCATACCCGCCATGGGTTCATCGAGCAGCAGTACTTGCGGCTCCATCGCCAGCGCACGACCCAAGTCCACCCGTTTCTGCAGGCCGTAAGGCAACTGTCCCACCGGTGTTTTGCGATAGGCCTGGATTTCCAGAAAATCAATGATGCGTTCCACCGCTTCGCGGTGCATGGTTTCTTCGCGCTCTGCCGGGCCAATGCGCAAGGCCTGCAACAGGATGTTGCTTTTGATCATGAGGTTGCGCCCCGACATGATGTTGTCGAGCACACTCATGCCCTTGAACAAAGCCAGATTCTGAAACGTGCGCGCCACCCCCATTACCGCCACCTGGTGGCTGTTCATGTGCTTGAAGGTTTGCCCGCGAAAAGCGATGGAGCCTTGCTGCGGCGTGTAAACGCCGTTGATACAGTTCAGCATCGAGCTTTTTCCAGCCCCGTTGGGTCCGATGATGGCGCGGATTTCATGCTCTTTGACGTTGAAGGAGATATCGGACAGCGCCTTCACGCCACCAAAACTCAGCGAAATGTTTTTAACGTCAAGAATGACGTCACCTATTTTTTTCTTGCTCATGGTGCTTGGGTCATGGGTTAGGCCGCGGCTTTCACGGGGGCGAAAGTTTTGGAGTCGTCTATCTTCAAGGTGGCACTCACACTGCCGCTGCGACCATCTTCAAACTTGACCACGGTTTCAATGAATTGGGAGGTGCGGCCTTCGTACAAGGCATCCACCAGCGCTTGGTATTTTTCTGCAATAAAGCCGCGTCTGACTTTGTTGGTTCGGGTGAGCTCGCCATCATCGGCATCTAACTCTTTGTGCAGCACCAAGAATCGGCTGACTTGCGAACCACCGAGTAAGGCGTCGGCACTCAAATCCGCATTGACTTTTTCAACACACTCTTTAATGAGCTGGTAGACCTCTAATTTTTGGGCCAAGTCGGTGTAACCCGCATACGGGAGATTGCGCCGCTCGGCCCAGTTTCCGACCGCATCAAAGTCAATATTGATCATGACGCACACTTTTTCTCGGCCATCGCCATAGGCCACGACTTCTTTAATGTGCGGGAAAAATTTGAGTTTGTTTTCCACGTACTTAGGGGCAAAAAGTGAGCCATCGAAAACGCCCCCCTTAATGCGGCCCACATCCTTCACTCGGTCAATGATTTTGAGATGGCCATGGGCATCGATAAACCCTGCATCGCTGGTGTGGTACCAACCATCGTTGGTTAAGACTTCGCTTGTGGCAGCCGGATTTTTGAAATACTCCCTCAGCAATCCGGGCGACTTGACTAAGATTTCACCGTTGTCAGCGAACTTAATCTCCACGCCAGCGCATGGCACGCCTACGGTGTCAGCACGGGCTTCATGGTCGGGTTGCAAACACACAAAAACCGCCGTCTCTGTCGACCCATACAACTGTTTTAAGTTGATGCCAATCGATCGGTAAAAGCTAAACAAATCTGGGCCGATGGCCTCGCCCGCGGTATAGGCGACGCGCACACGGCTCATCCCCAAGTTATTTCGCAAGGGGCCATAGACCAAAAAATTACCCACGGCGTACAGCACACCATCTAAAAACCCCAGCGACTGGCCAGACATCTTGCTCGGCCCGACACGCTGGGCAACCGACATAAAGAAATGAAACATCCGGCGCTTGAGCGCACTGGCGTCTTCCATGCGAATCATCACGCTGGTGAGTAAGCCCTCAAACACCCTTGGCGGTGCGAAGTAGTAACTCGGGCCGATTTCTTTCAAATCGATGGTGACAGTCGCCGCAGATTCTGGGCAGTTCACCACATATCCGCAGGCCAACCACTGCGCATAGCTGAAAATATTTTGCCCAATCCATGCCACGGGCATGTATGCCAATACTTCTTCTTGGTTGGTCAAATGGTCAAACTCCGCGCCTGCGCGCGCGCGGTTGAGCAAGGAATCATGGGTGTGCACCACGCCTTTGGCATTGCCGGTGGTGCCTGAGGTAAAAAACATGGCGCCCACATCGCTTGGCTTGACACTTTTCACAGATTCTTTAAAGAAATCAGGATGGGCAGACGCGTAAACTTTGCCAGCCGCCAGTAATTCATCCAGAGAAGCCAAACCTGGTTCGTCGTAACTGCGCAGGCCGCGTGGGTCATCAAAATAAATATGGGTCAGCAGTGAACACTGCGGTTGAATTTCCAACAGCTTGTCCACCTGCTCTTGGTCTTCAGCAAAAGCAAATCGAACTTCGGCGTTATTGAGCGGGAACACACACTCGGCAGCGGCAGCGTCTTGGTACAAAGGCACAGGGATGGCGCCCAGCGACTGCGCCGCCAGCATCGTGGCGTACAAGCGCGGACGGTTGGCGCCCACCACCACCATGTGGTCCCCGCGTTGCAGCCCTGCTTGGTGTAAACCGCAAGCGAGGTGTTCCACCATGGCTGCTAAGTCACTCCAGGTGAGCGATTGCCAAATTCCATATTCCTTTTCGCGCATGGCTGTCGCTTGCGGGCGTTCGCTGGCGTGTTGCAATAAAAGTTGCGGAAAAGTCGTTTGCATCCCAAATCCTTATGACCTGCATCAACCCAGGGACCAACCAAAAAGGTGCACCTAGGCATTGAATATGGGGCGATAGTAAGACTGCATTTGACGCCAAGTTGTCATTCCAACGACAATTGAGGCCACAATCCGCTAGGTGTTTTCCCTTCGCTTTCTGCTAACTGACGGGATCGGCCCTGAAACGACCCGTAACTGACACGAACATGACAATCAAGCTCTGATCAGAATCGCCATGACCACTGAAACCACCCTCCACCAGCGCCGTCGGCCTTTAACGCAAGGGGAACTGAGCGCCATTCCCTGGATTCGCTTGCTCAGTGCAGAAGAACTAGACCGTGCGGTTGCAGATTTAAAGGTAGCCGACGCCAGCCCCGGCGATATGGTGTGCCGCACCGGGCGGCCCGTCACGTATTGGTTTGGGGTAATTGATGGTTTGCTCAAAATGAGTACGGACAACGCGCAGGGGCAAACGATGACCTACACCGGAGTACCTCCGGGCGGATGGTTTGGCGAGGGGACGGCGCTTAAGCGGGAGAACTACCGCTACAACATCCAGGCCTTGCGCAAAAGCCGTGTCGCTGGTTTGCACATCGACACCTTTCACTGGCTGTTAGACCACTCGATTGGTTTCAACCGCTTTGTGATGAACCAGCTCAACGAGCGACTCGGTCAATTTATTGCCGCCCGTGAAATTGACCGGATGAATAACCCCGACGTGCGCGTCGCACGAAGTTTGGCTGCATTATTTAACCCGGTCTTGTACCCCGGGGTAGGCGAGGTCTTGCGCATCACCCAGCAAGAGCTGTCGTACTTGGTGGGCCTCTCACGCCAACGGGTCAATGAAGCCCTGACCACGTTGGCCGAACAAGGCTCGATTCTGGTTGAATACGGAGGGCTTCGGGTATTGGACATTTCAGCGCTGCGCTCGCAAGTGGTTCTGCGCTAAAGCCCGTAAAATAAGGCTTGCAAGCCTATTAACTCTGTAGCCCATGATTGACTCCAAAAAAACCGAAGCGCCCGCTACAGTTCAAACCCCCTTCCGACGGGCTGCTCCCCCACCGCAACGCGCTCCCATTCCTCAAGGACAAACCAACACCGCAGCCCTTGGGGCCAACGGAACGCTGCGCTTGAATAAACGCATGGCGGAGTTGGGGCTAGCCTCACGGCGGGAAGCCGATGACTGGATTGCCAAGGGCTGGGTCAAGGTCAATGGTCGCGTGGCTGAAATGGGCATGCAAGTCGCGCCCGATGTCAAAATTGAGATCGACAAACTCGCCAAAGGCCAACAAGCCAATTTGGTGACCGTGCTGATCAACAAGCCTTTGGGTTTAGTCAGCGGCCAAGCCGAAGACGGCCACGAGCCCGCCATCACCTTGGTGCAGCCCCACAACCGCTGGGCTGAAGACAATGCGCGCTTTTTCTTTCACGGCAGCCAACTCAAAAGCCTGGTTCCAGCAGGGCGCTTAGACATTGATTCGACTGGTCTTTTGGTGCTTACCCAAGATGGTCGCGTCGCCCGCCAATTGATTGGCGAAGACGCGGTGATGGAAAAAGAATATTTGGTGCGTGTGATTTACACCGGCGTACTTAACACTGCCGCAGCCACATCCGCTGCGGCAACCTATCCCGGGCGACCCTTGCAAAGGCCTGCGGCCCCGA
>QYPA01000079.1 GCA_007279715.1 Comamonadaceae bacterium
CAACTCGTCCCATTCAAATACAAATGGGCGTGGGAAAAATACCTTGCAACATGTGCCAACCATTGGATGCCGCAGGAAGTCAACATGACGCGCGACATCGCTCTGTGGAAAGACCCAAATGGGTTAACTGAAGACGAGCGTCGGATTGTCAAACGCAATCTTGGCTTCTTTGTGACCGCTGATTCTCTGGCTGCCAACAATATCGTCTTAGGCACCTACCGTCACATCACTGCACCTGAGTGCCGTCAATTTTTATTGCGCCAAGCCTTTGAAGAAGCTATTCACACGCACGCGTACCAGTACATCGTGGAATCTCTCGGCTTGGATGAGGCCGAGATCTTCAGTGCATACAACGAAGTGAAATCTATTCGCGATAAAGACGAGTTTCTCATTCCCTTTATTGCAGCCATCATGGACCCGCACTTTCATACGGGAACCCCAGAAACTGATCAAACGCTTTTGAAGTCTTTGATTGTTTTTGCCTGTCTGATGGAAGGCCTGTTCTTTTACGTTGGTTTTACACAAATTCTTGCTTTGGGACGCCAAAATAAAATGACCGGTGCGGCGGAACAGTACCAGTACATCTTGCGCGATGAATCGATGCACTGCAATTTTGGTATTGATTTGATCAACCAACTCAAACTTGAGAATCCTAACCTCTGGACAGCAGAATTCAAAGCTGAAATTAAAGACTTGTTTGAACAAGCCGTTGAACTCGAATACCGTTATGCAGAAGACACCATGCCACGCGGCGTGTTGGGAATGAACGCATCGATGTTCAAAGGCTACTTACGCTACATCGCTAATCGTCGCGCAACTCAAATTGGCCTTGAAGCATTGTTTCCCCATGAAGAAAATCCTTTTCCATGGATGAGCGAAATGATTGACTTGAAGAAAGAACGTAACTTCTTCGAAACCCGTGTGATTGAATACCAATCCGGCGGGGCATTGTCTTGGGACTAATGCATTGGGTAAAACTTTTCAAAATTTCACAAAACGGCAAGGCGAATGTCGCATTGACCGGTTTGTGTCACCAAGTTCATGCTGCTGGGTCTTTGCCCAACAACATGAATCGCTTTTTGCTATCCAACATGCAAAAAGTGCTCTTTGTTAATTGATCAAGGAGAAAATCATGGCAACTGCAAAAAAACCAGCCGCTAAGAAGGCTGCACCAGCGAAGAAAGTGGCGGCTAAAAAGCCAGCGGCTAAAAAAGTAGCGGCTAAGCGCCCAGCGGCTAAAAAAGCTGCAGCTAAGCGTCCAGCGGCAAAAAAGGCTGCGGCTAAGCGCCCAGCGGCAAAAAAAGCTGCGGCTAAAAAGCCTGCTGCTAAAAAAGCTGCTGCTAAGAAGCCAGCCGCTAAAAAAGCTGCTGCTAAGAAGCCTGCTGCTAAAAAAGCTGCCCCTAAGAAAGCAGCGAAAAAGCCTGCTGCCAAGAAAGCTGCGAAAGCACATGCTGCCCCTGCCGCTCAGACTACACTGAACCCGCAGGCTGCTTGGCCTTTTCCAAGCGCAGCCAAGCCTTAATCGTTTCTACGATGGGCTACCCAAAGCCTGGCACCTGAAAAGGTGCTGGGCTTTTTTATTGAATGCGCGCTGTCATCAGCACCCAACCTTCTTGGGTATCTGTGACTTGCAAGGTGCAATAGGGCGCGTAGGCGTCTATCAATTCTTGGGTTTGTCGCTCAAGAATTCCAGCCAAAATTAACTGCCCGCCGGGTTCTACGTGTGAACACAGTAAAGGTGCTAAAACTTTGAGGGGTGTTGCCAAAATGTTGGCAAACACCACACCAAACAACCCCTCTGCCATCTCGGGCAAACCCACAGCCAAATGGACATCGTTGGCTTGCGCATTGAGTTGTGCAGATTGAACTGCGGCCATGTCAATATCAACAGCCACCACTTCGGACGAACCAAATTTCGCCGCTCCTATGGCCAGTATCCCCGAGCCACAACCGTAATCAAGGACGCGGCAATTGACTGGATGGCTAGCAATCCATCGCAAACACATACGGGTCGTAGGGTGGGTGCCGGTCCCAAACGCCAGGCCGGGGTCGAGACGAATCACGTAGCGGGCGCCCTTCGGTGGCTCGTGCCAAGTGGGGACAATCCAAAATTCCGCAGTGATATCGACCGGCGCAAACTGTGATTGCGTGAGACGCACCCAGTCTTGGTCCGCGACCGAGGCGGTTCCTAAAACTTGGCAATCTTCAAAAAAATCTTGGGCCCTCAAAAGGCGCTCAGCTTCTGTTGCCAGATCCTCGTTGGCAAATAGCGCGATCACTCTGGAACGCTGCCAGCCCTCTTTAGGTGCAGGCATCCCAGGTTCGCCAAAAAGGGCTTGCTCCGCATCGGTCTGCGCATCGGCATCCTCAACGCTCACGCTCAGCGCCTCTAGGGCATCTAGGCTCTCACTGAGAATCTCAACCAGTGCCTCAGGACACATTAAGCGCAGTTCAAACATGGGAAATTCAGCGTTTATGCTGTTCCAGCCAATGCTCTAAATAATGAATATTGGTGCCGCCCGCCATAAATTTAGCGTCTACCATCAATTCCCGATGCAAAGGAATATTGGTATGGATGCCCTCAACCGCTGTTTCTAATAAAGCCGTTCGCATCCTAGCCATGGCTTGTTCTCGGGTATCGCCGTGAACAATGATTTTCCCAATCATGGAATCGTAATTGGGGGGGACAAAATAATTTGTGTAAATGTGTGTGTCTACCCGCACCCCTGGACCGCCGGGTGCATGCCAAGTTGTTACGCGCCCGGGTGAGGGCGTGAATTTATAGGGGTCTTCCGCATTGATACGGCACTCAATGGCATGGCCGTTTATTGTGATTTGTCTTTGGGTAAACGGCAGCTTCTCACCCGCTGCAACCATGATTTGGGTTTTGACGATATCAATCCCCGTCACCATTTCCGTGATCGGATGCTCGACTTGCACGCGGGTGTTCATTTCAATGAAATAAAACTCTCCGTCTTCGTACAGAAATTCGAAGGTACCGACCCCCCGGTAATTGATTTTTTTACACGCAGCGACACATCGATCACCGATGCGCTCAATGAGTTTGCGGCTGATCCCTGGCGCTGGCGCTTCTTCTAGAATTTTTTGGTGACGCCGCTGCATCGAGCAATCTCGCTCGCCTAAATAGACCGCGTTTTTGTGCTTGTCGGCCAAAATTTGGATTTCAATATGGCGCGGGTTTTGGAGAAATTTCTCCATGTAGACCGCTGGATTACCAAAAGCAGCGCCAGCCTCAGCTCTCGTCATCGCCACCGCATTGATCAGCGCAGCTTCGGTATGCACCACACGCATACCTCGCCCGCCACCGCCGCCTGCCGCTTTAATGATGACTGGGTAGCCTACGGACTTGGCGATCCGACGAATGTGGGCTGGGTCATCAGGAAGCTCTCCTTCAGATCCAGGAACGCAGGGTACGCCCGCACGAATCATGGCTTGTTTAGCGGAAACTTTGTCGCCCATGATGCGAATCGATTCAGGTGTTGGGCCAATGAACTGGAATCCGCTTTTTTCAACCCGCTCCGCAAAATCGGCGTTTTCACTTAAGAATCCGTAGCCCGGATGAATGGCCTCTGCATCGGTCACTTCCGCTGCAGAAATAATGGCAGGCATATTGAGGTAGCTCAAACTGGACGCCGCCGGGCCAATGCAAACCGCTTCTTCGGCGAGCCGGACGTATTTGGCATCACGGTCTGCTTCGGAGTACACCATCACCGCCTTCACCCCCAATTCACGGCAAGCGCGCTGGATTCGGAGAGCGATTTCGCCGCGATTGGCGATCAGGATTTTTTTGAACATAGACGAATCAGCGCTTATTCAATAACGAACAGGGGCTGCCCGTATTCAACAGCTTGACCGTTTTCACACAGCACCTGGGTTACCGTACCCGCCTTGTCGGCTTCAATTTCATTGAGGATTTTCATGGCCTCGATAATGCAGATAGTGTCTCCTTCTTTGACGACAGATCCGATTTCAACAAACGATTTAGCACCCGGCGAGGCGGAGCGGTAGAAGGTTCCTACCATCGGTGATTTGACGGAATGCCCTGCGGGAGGCTCTTCTATTGGAGCTGCAGCGGGACTGACAGAGGATGCAGATGTAGACGCCGATGGTGCCGGAACCATAGGGGCCATGGGAGCAGGCGCATAGCTGTGAACCATGGCGCCGCCGCCTTTGACGATACGGACTTTGCCTTCGGCCTCGGTAATTTCCAATTCTGAAACATTGGAATCGGACACTAAATCAATCAGTGTTTTAAGTTTTCGTAAATCCATGAATCCTCCAGGAGCCAATCAACAAGAAGCGGGAATTTAACCTAAAAATCGCTTAAATACCGCTTTCTGCTGTTATTTATTATTAATTTACTTTAAAAGCTATCTTGGATCATTTTCAAGCACTAGGTCTCTAATGCGAGAACACTATCTTCAAACCAAGAATGCCTACTAGTGACGGCTATTTTAAACTACGCCAAGCTTCGAGATCAGCCACTCCAAGCCGACCCATCTTTCGCTGTGCAATCGCTCCATTTTTTGCAATAACAACCGAAAAAGGCAAGCCCCCAGTCAGATTGCCCAAATTGCGCCCCAATTCCACACCCCCCAAACCCGCCATTGCGATCGGAAAGCCCAGGGGCATTTTTTCAAGAAAAACTCGAACTGCCGCTGCCTTATCTACCGCCAATCCTAGAACTTGCCAACCTTTAGGCTTGTTTTCTCGATAGAAGGCGTCTAATAAAGGAAGTTCCTCAACGCACGGGGGACACCACGTCGCCCAAAAGTTAATCAAAATCGGACTTCCTTGGAATGAACGCATTTGAAGTTTTTTCCCTTCTGGGGTCTCCCATTCCAAATCCCAAAAACCTTCCAAAGGCGCTATGCCTGGCGTTGACGCCGACTCTTGTTGATTCCACCACGACAAACCCGCACCCACACCAACCGCCAGTCCAGCGATAGAAAGCACAAGCGCACGCCGGCTTTTGGGATGAGCGGAAGTTTTTAGGGGGGATGGGGTATTCATTGCGGTGGGTTCCAATACATCAAGAAATATTACCAATGACAGCACGTAACGCCGTCGCGTCGCCTCGGGGTCGGCGTCCTCGTGCATCAGGTTGAAGCGCGCCTCGGATGTCGTCTAAGTCATAGATCAGAAGGTGCAAACCGATATGCTCTTCTAATAGAGGGCTCCACACATGAACGCTCAGGGCGTCCACCCGCTCCCCCTGAAAACCAGGAACAGAACGAACCTCAAAGCGGACTCCGCGATCGATCAGCTCAATTTCAGCCTCTTTCGCGTCGCCACAGAACAATTGCAGATATACATCGGAATGGCGGGTTGCGGTGCCATGCCAAACCGCCCCAGCGACATGGGGGCGAAAGGACGCTAAGCGGTCCATCCACTCCAAAGCCAAAATCCGCAAGGCATGCAACTCGGTAGCTTGTGTGTCAGCACAAAAAATAGCAATGTATTCCTCCACCGCACGCTCGATATCGTCGTTATTGGGCAGTGCACTGCGGGCCGTTAAGCCCATTTGCTTGACGGCGCGGCGCTTGGCACTGCCAAAGTCCAAACCCTCTTCGACCACCATCCGCGCTGCAACAGCAGAAATTTCATCCTTCAAACTTTCCATCCTCACATTGTGCCTGTGCCCAAGCTTTCCTCCCAATGCGCGGGCTTTCAGGCCCGTTAAAATAGGCCATGCACATTCATATTTTGGGTATTTGCGGAACGTTCATGGGCGGATTAGCCGCTTTGGCGCGTGAAGCGGGCCACCGTGTGACTGGCTGCGATTCGGGCGTCTACCCCCCCATGAGTGACCAACTGCGGTCTTTGGGGATCGATTTGATCGAAGGCTTTGGCGCTGACCAAATGGCACTCCAACCCGATATGTTTGTAGTCGGCAACGTCATTAGCCGAGCCCGCAACAGCGACGCTAGCCCCAAGTTCCCCTTAATGGAAGCCATTTTGGATGCCGGAGCGCCTTACACCAGCGGCCCTCAGTGGCTTGCCGAGCAAGTACTTCAGGATCGCCATGTCTTGGCGGTCGCTGGAACCCATGGAAAAACCACGACGACTGCCATGCTGGCCTGGATTTTGGAAAGCGCAGGACTTCAACCTGGCTTTTTAGTGGGCGGGGTCCCGTTAAACTTTGGCGTTTCAGCCCGTTTGGGCGAAGGAAAGACTTTTGTCATTGAGGCAGATGAATACGACACCGCATTTTTTGACAAGCGCAGTAAATTTGTCCATTACCGCCCTCGAACCGCTGTCCTCAATAACTTGGAATTTGATCACGCTGATATTTTTGACGACTTGGCCGCGATCGAGCGACAGTTTCACCACCTGGTCCGCACCGTTCCCAGTTCCGGCCGCTTGGTTGTCAATGGCCTCGAAGAAAGCCTAACCCGAGTGGTAAGCCAAGGGTGCTGGAGTGAGCTGCGAACTTTTGGCACTGCAGTCAGTGATTTCACCGCAGTGGGCGAACCCCACGATTTCATGGTGACACACCAAGGAAACACCTTGGCCCATGTTCAATGGTCTTTAGGCGGCGTCCACAATCAACTCAATGCCTTAGCCGCTATCGCAGCGGCGGACCATGTGGGCGTTCCTCCTGAACAATCGGCCCTTGCGCTGGCCCAATTTGAAAATGTCAAAAGGCGCATGGAAGTACGGGCACGCATCCTTTATTCAGCTGCAAGCCGCAATCCAAACACGACCCAAGAAAAAGCGGATGTCGTAACTATTTATGACGACTTTGCGCACCACCCCACCGCGATCCGGACCACCGTCAATGGGCTGCGCCGGCGCATTGGCAATGCACGCATTTTGGCGGTCTTTGAACCCCGGTCCAACACCATGAAACTCGGCGCTATGAAGGCGCAACTGCCTTGGAGTCTGGAAGAGGTTGATTTGGCGTTTTGCCACACCGGAGGACTGAGCTGGGATGCATCAGAATCCCTCAAGCCCATGGGCACAAAAGCCTTTTGCGCGCCCAACATCGATGCGCTCGCAGCCCAAGTCGCATCGCATGCTCGGGCAGGCGACCATATTCTTTGCATGAGCAACGGCGGCTTTGGTGGCATTCACCAAAAACTCGCCCAATTGCTACAAGGCTAAATAGGGCTGGGCGAGTCGGTGGTTGCGCTTAACGCGCGCGACGTGCCTTAACCGCTTGCGAAAGCACGTCAAGACTCTGCAAAGAATCGTCCCAACCCAAGCAGGCATCTGTAATGCTCTTGCCATATTCCAACTCAGCGGCTTTGTCTTTGCCAGGGGTGAATTTCTGAGCGCCCGCCAACAGGTGGCTCTCGACCATGACGCCAAAAATAGAACGCGACCCCCCTGCTATTTGGTTCGCAATATCACGCGCAACGTCAAGCTGCTTTTCGTGTTGCTTGCTACTGTTGGCGTGGCTGCAGTCAACCATCAAAGACGTTGGCAAATGGGCTTTGGCGAGGTCTTGGCAAGCCGCCGCAACACTTTGCGCGTCGTAATTGGGGGCTTTGCCTCCGCGCAAGATCACGTGGCAATCGGGATTGCCTTGCGTTTGCACAATAGCCACCTGGCCGTTTTTATGCACTGATAAAAAATGGTGCCCGCCCGCCGCGGCTTGAATGGCATCGGTGGCAATTTTGATGTTGCCGTCGGTTCCGTTTTTAAAGCCAATCGGCGCGGAAATCCCCGAAGCCAACTCGCGGTGCACTTGGCTTTCCGTCGTACGTGCGCCAATCGCGCCCCATGCAATCAAGTCAGCCAAGTACTGAGGCGAAATCACGTCCAGGAACTCACTACCTGCAGGAAGCCCCAAACGGTTAATTTCAATCAACAACTGGCGTGCGATGCGAAGCCCCTCGTCAATGCGAAAGCTCTCATCCAAATAGGGGTCATTGATCAAACCCTTCCAGCCGACGGTGGTTCTGGGCTTTTCGAAGTACACCCGCATCACAATTTCCAAGGTGTCGGCGTACTTCGTGCGCTGCTCTTTCAATCGACGCGCGTAGTCGACAGCAGCAGAGGGGTCATGAATGGAGCAGGGTCCGATGATGACTAGCAAACGGTCATCTTTGCCCGCCATGATTTTTTGGATCCGTTTGCGAGTTCCTAAGACCAAGTCCTCCACGGGTGTTGCGCTGATGGGGAAAAAACGAATCAGATGCTCAGGCGGGGGCAGCACGGTAATGTCTTTGATACGTTCATCATCGGTTTTACTGGTTCGGTCAGTATTAGCAGTCATCGCAAAAGCTCCTAATTCACAGTCTAAAAAGCATAAAAAAACCGCCGGGGAGGCCGGCGGTTTAGGAAGTATCAGGACGTTTTTCTTGTCTACGTTCAGATCTCTCTACCGCCATCAGCGCGTGAGAACCAAAAATAGCTAAAGTAAAAACGAATTGAAAACATAGGTATCAATGTAGCACAGGTTCAAAATGGGCAATATCAAGCAGTTCCGCCGACGGTCAAACCATCAATGCGCAAGGTGGGTTGCCCCACCCCCACGGGCACACTTTGGCCTTCTTTCCCGCAGGTACCCACACCACTGTCAAGCCGCATGTCATTGCCGATCATGCTCACCCGTTTTAAACATTCTGGCCCGCTGCCCACAATCGTGGCACCTTTGACAGGGTAGAGAATTTTTCCGTTTTCCACCCAATACGCCTCACTGGCAGAAAAAACGAATTTGCCAGAGGTAATGTCCACCTGTCCGCCGCCAAAGTTGGTGGCGTACAGGCCTTTTTTGATGCTTTTCACAATTTCTTGGGGGTCTTTATCGCCGCCCAACATATACGTGTTGGTCATTCGCGGCATAGGAATGTGGGCGTAACTTTCACGCCGACCGTTCCCTGTCGGTGCGACGCCCATCAACCGCGCATTCATCGCGTCTTGGATATAGCCCTTCAAAATACCGTCCTCAATCAAGACATTGCGCCCGCTGGTATTGCCTTCGTCGTCGACGTTCAAAGAACCGCGGCGTTGCGCAATCGTTCCATCATCTAAGACCGTCACCCCTTTGGCTGCAACGCGCTCACCAATGCGCCCACTGAATGCGCTGGAGCCCTTGCGGTTGAAATCGCCCTCCAAGCCGTGGCCAATGGCTTCATGCAACAAGATGCCGGGCCAACCCGGCCCTAACACCACGGTCATTTCGCCTGCTGGTGCAGGCCTAGCTTCCAAATTGGTTAAAGCCGCATGGACGGCCTCATTGACGTACTGGGTAATTTGCGCATCGTCAAAATACGCCAGGCCAAAACGCCCACCCCCACCTGCTGACCCCACTTCGCGGCGGCCTTTTTGCTCAGCAATCACCGTCACAGAGAGTCGAACCAAAGGACGCACATCCGCTGCGAGTGTGCCGTCGGCCCGCGCCACCAGCACCACGTCGTACTCCATCGCCAATCCAGCCATCACTTGGGATACGCGTGGATCTTTGGCACGCGCCAACGTTTCAACTTTCCCCAACAAAGCCACTTTGGTCGCACTATCGAGTGTGGAAATCGGATCGGTGCCGGAGTACAGGCTTCGGCTTTGGGCTACTTTGGGCTTAGCCACTTGAACTCGGCCTTTTTGCGATGCGCTACCGATAGTTCGAACCGTTCTAGCCGCATCTAACAAAGCGGCTTCAGAAATATCATCCGAGTAAGCAAAGGCTGTCTTTTCACCACTCACGGCGCGTACACCCACGCCTTGGTCAATGCTAAACGAGCCCGTTTTAACGATTCCCTCTTCCAAACTCCAGCCTTCAGAGCGGGTGTATTGGAAATACAAATCGGCCTCGTCAACATGGTGGGCTTTGATTTCACCCAGCGCACGGGTCAGATGGAATTCATCTAAGCCAAAAGGGGTCAGTAAAAGGGACTTAGCTGTCGCCAAGCGTTCGATGGTGGGTTCGCGAGAGATCATGGCGTTATTTTAGGCCTTGGGCCGATTCAGGCATTAGCTCTGAACCAATCGCCTCGCACTAGAAATGGACATCAGCATGCCCAAAGCCAGTCCAAGTACCACCATGGATGTGCCGCCATAGCTGATAAATGGTAAGGGCACGCCCACCACGGGCAAGATGCCACTGACCATACCCATATTCACGAAGGCATAGGTGAAAAAAATCATCGTGATGCTGCCACTGAGCAAACGCGTAAACAAGGTCGGCGCTTCCATCGCAATCGCTAAACCTCGCAGTATCAAAGCCACAAATGCACCTATGAGCATGAGATTACCCAAGAAACCAAATTCTTCGGAGAAGGCGGCAAAAATGAAGTCGGTGGTGCGCTCTGGAATGAATTCAAGGTGGGTTTGGGTACCCTGCATGAAGCCCATTCCAAAAAATCCACCCGAACCAATGCCAATCATTCCCTGAATGATGTGAAAGCCTTTACCCAAAGGATCGCGGGTCGGGTCTAACAGGGTGCAAATGCGTTGCTGTTGGTAATCGTGCAACAACGGCCAACGCATCCCGTCGGCGCATAAGGTTGTTTCAAACCCCACGATCAGTGCAATACCCACAACCCCTAATAACAAAGGCGGAACAATCAATTTCCAGCTGACCCCGGCAAAGAAAATAATAGACAAACCTGCGGCCATGACCAGCAAGGCCGTCCCCAAATCGGGCTGGCGCATGATTAAGCCCACTGGTAGGGCGAGCAAAACAAAAGCGACGGCGAAATCGACCACCCGCAACTGGCCCTCGCGTTTTTGGAACCACCATGCCAACATCAGAGGGACCGCTAATTTGAGAATTTCGCTGGGTTGAATCACGATGCCCACATTCAACCAGCGGGTCGCGCCTTTTTTGGTGACTCCAAAGATAGCGACGGCTATCAACAGCCCCACCCCAAAAACGTACAAAGGGACCGCAATCGTTACCAATCGCTGCGGAGGGATTTGAGCCACTACAAACATCACGAAAGCGGCAATCAACATATTGCGGCTATGGTCTGCAAATCGGGTGCCGTGGTCGTAGCCGGAGGAGTACATCACCAGCAAACCGGCGCAGGCCAAAAGAAAGACAGCGAACGCCAAAGGGCCATCAAAACCGACCAACCAAGGGGCGATGCGATTGCGAAGTGAAACTTTTCCAAATGGGGTAGCCATCTTGCGATTATCTCGCGGTCGCTGGGTCCGCGCCATGGGACAATCTAGATTATGTTTGTATTGTTTGATGAAGCCGGAAAATTCATGGCCGGTCGGGTGCTGTCTGAAAGCGATGCCTCTTTGCAAGTAGAGCTCGACAGCGGCAAGCGCCTCAAGGTGAAATCAGCCCACGTGCTGCTGCGCTTTGAGAAACCTGCGCCCTCTCAATTTGTAGCTGCGGCGCTGGCCTTAAGTGAAACCATTGAACTGGAAATGGCCTGGGAATTCTCGCCCGAAGAGGATTTTGGATTTTCTGAACTGGCGAGGGACTACTTTTCTGACCAAGCAACGCTGGAGCAGCAAGCCGCCATGCTGTTTCGACTGTTTGAAGCGCCCCACTATTTTCGACGTGCCGGCAAGGGCCGCTTTCGCAAAGCCAGTGCTGAGATCATTGCCCAAGCCCTCGTAGCCCTGGAGAAGAAAAAACAAGTGGCAGCCCAAATTACCCAGTGGGCCCAAGCGCTGGGCTCGGGCGTCTGTCCTGAGCCGGTTGCTGAGCAACTATACAAAATTTTATTCAAGCCGGACAAAAACTCTGCCGAATACAAAGCCGTCGTAGAAGCCTCACGTGCCACACAAACCGGACCGCTGGAACTTTTACAGCGCTGTGGCGCCATCCGTTCCCCTTTCCAGTTTCACTGGAAACGCTTCTTACTTGAAAACTTCCCCAAAGGCGTTGAATTTGCCAATGTGACTGCGCCTGCTGTGGCAGATCCCTTGCCACTGTCTTCGGTCCAGGCCTTTTCTATTGACGATTCCGCCACCACCGAAATTGATGACGCCTTGTCCGTACAAGGGCTAGGCACTGGCACGGTCACGGTGGGTGTGCATATTGCGGCGCCTGGCTTGGCCGTTTTACCTGGCAGTGATATTGACAAATTAGGACGCGATCGACTTTCCACCGTCTACATGCCGGGTTACAAAATCACCATGCTCCCGGATGCAGTGGTTCAGAATTACACCCTCCAAGAAGGTCGCAATTGTCCTGCCGTGTCTTTGTATGTCACGATGGACGAAGCTACACTCACTATTCAATCGAGCGAAACCCGTTTAGAGCTTGTTCCGATTGCACACAACCTGCGACACGATCAACTTGACAGTGTGGTTACGCCCGAGTGGCTTGCGCATCTCAGCCCTGATCCTGAAAATACGCCCCCCGCTTTGGTCGGTTTGCACCCTGACTTGGCTTTCTTGTACCGTCTTGCCAAAGACCTCAAGGCAAAGCGTGAAATCGTACGCGGCAAACCTGAAACCTTTAATCGCCCAGACTACAACTTCAAACTCATTGGT
This sequence comes from Comamonadaceae bacterium, assembly GCA_007279715.1. Classification (GTDB taxonomy): domain Bacteria; phylum Pseudomonadota; class Gammaproteobacteria; order Burkholderiales; family Burkholderiaceae_C; genus Allorhodoferax. Next base: position 12,424 of record QYPA01000079.1, read on the forward strand.
AACGCAGGCGTAACACCCCAAGGCGATGAAGAAGTTGTTATTACGACCCGCCAGCGCGGCGCCCCATTGGATTTGATTGTGGCAGAAGCGATGATTTTGGCCAATAGCAGCTGGGGCCAATGGATGGCCGAACTCGGCGTCCCCGGGATTTACCGCAGCCAAGCCTCCTTGGCGCCAGGCGTCAAAGTGCGCATGGGGACCAAAGCCTTGCCCCACGCGGGCATTGGCGTTCCAAGTTACGCATGGAGCACCTCGCCCTTGCGACGCTATACCGACTTGGTCAATCAATGGCAAATCATCGCGTGCGTGCGCCACGGAAAAACCGCAGCCCTTGCGGCCTATTTCAAACCCAAGGACGCTGAACTTTTCTCCATCATCTCTAGCTTCGACGCGGCTTACAGCGCCTACAACGGATTCCAAGGTGCCATGGAGCGCTTTTGGACTTTGCAATACCTGAATCAACATCACACGACCGAATTGGTTTGTGGTGTATTCAAAGAAAACATGGTGCGTGCGGAAGACTTGCCTTTGGTTCTCCCAGTGATGGGCGCGCAAGGCCTGGCCCGTGGAGCGCGGGTTCGGGTGAAACTTGGAGAGATGGACCTGGTGTCCTTAGATATCCATGGCAGCGTAATAGAGCGTCTTGACACACCGATGGACGGCGATGCAGAACCCTCCCAAGCCGGCGACGAGCAGCAAGATGACGACGAGATCACCGGGCCAATTGCCATTGCGGTGGACGTCAATGAAGCGCCTGCCATAGCGGAGTAAAGCATGGGCGGCATCCGCGATTGGCCAGTCATTCAGCGCATGCCCGCTATGGGAACCTTGCAATGGGCTTTGCTATTTTCCATCGCGCTGCATCTGGCTTTACTCACGATTCGGTTTGTGAATCCTCAAGCCTTTAACCGCCTTTTTGAAGAGTCGCCCTTGGAAGTGATCTTAGTGAATGCCAAAGGGAAAACACCCCCGGTGAAAGCCCAAGCCATTGCACAAACTAATTTGGAAGGCGGGGGGGATTCGTTGCAAGGCCGGGCCAGCAGCCTTTTCCCGGCATCTCCCCAAAGCCAAGACGGCGATGTGCGGGCCCAATTGGCAAGTGGCGGAACTCCGAGCCTTCAAGCCCAACAAAATATTCTGCTGTCCCAAATCAAAACCCAGTTGACCGCGCTTGAGCATCATCCGCTCAGCGATTCGCCGCACCAACCGCAGCAGGCGCAAAAAGAGCAGCGCCGCCAAATGTTGGCCTTGCTCGGTGAAATTGAAAAACGCATCCACACAGAAAACGCCCGGCCCAAAAAAAAATACCTCAGCCCCGCAGTCAAAGAGGCCGCCTATGCGTTGTATTACGATGCGATGCGCCGCGCGATTGAAACGCGCGGAACCACACACTTCCCCGAAGTGTCGGGTAAAAAACTCTACGGTGTTTTAACTATGATCGTGACTGTCAATTCCAAGGGCAATGTGATCGATGCCGAGATGATCGAAAGTTCAGGAAGCAGTGCCTTAGACGCGCGCGCCCAAGAGATTGCCAGAACCTCAGGCCCCTTTGGGCCTTTCAGTGAAGCCATGCGACGCAGTGCCGACCAACTCGCGATTGTTTCGCGCTTTCACTTTGCCCGCGACGAGACACTCCAAACGCAAATGGTGTTACCCCCATGAAGTTGCTCGTGCGTTTACTCATCCTTTTTGTCTTAGCCTTCGCTGGGCTGCAGTTATTTTTTGTGTTGCGCGTGGGGGCTATGGCTGTGCTAAACCCGCAATCTACCGCGTTTGAACGTTCGCAAGCCTTTCAATTGGCGCAGACCACCGGGCGCTTGCGTTGGAGCCAAGATTGGCAAGACTCCGCCAATATCAGCGACTCGCTCAAACGTGCTGTGATCGCTTCTGAGGACGATGGCTTTTCCAGCCATGACGGCGTTGACTGGGAAGCCTTGGAAAAAGCATGGGTGAAAAATTCTAAAGCCGATGAGAAGGCCAGCAAGCGTGCGACCCAATTGGCTAAAAACCAGTCCCGACCTGCGCGACCACCCAAAATCGTGGGGGGCTCCACCATCACGCAGCAGCTTGCCAAGAATTTATTTTTATCGGGCGAGAGAACC
>QYPA01000088.1 GCA_007279715.1 Comamonadaceae bacterium
ACGCGTGATGCGCGCGAAGTTGAGCGTAAGAAGGTCGGCTTCCACGGCGCGCGCCGTCGCAAGCAGTTCTCCAAGCGTTAATCCTTCACCGGATTGCAAAAAAGGCCGCCCGAGCATCGCTTGGGTGGCCTTTTGTCCTTTAAGGGTTCCTTATGCGCTTTCGATTGTTACGCCGCCGACTCACCATCAGCGCACCGCGCATGTCGGTGCGCAGCGCCCTGCCTTGGCCTTTTCGCTGGATCTTGATCGCGGTTGTTTTCGGATTTTGCGCAGCCATTGGTTTGTGGGCCTTTGAGTTTGGGCGCGATATTGCAGGTTTAGAAAAGGGCCATTCTGAAGAACTGATAAAAACGCGCGCCAAGGTGGTCAGCCTACAAGCCGACTTAGACGCAGCTATTGAGCAACGCGACCAAGCGCAGTCGATAGCCAATACGGCAGGGGTTCTGGTCGCCACAGAAAAAGCGACAACGGGTCTGATGGCTGCGCAGGTTAAATTACTGGAAACAGACAACCAAAGACTGCGCGATGACTTGGGGTTTTTCGAGAAGTTAATCCCTGTTGCTGCCAACGACGGCTTGGCGATTAGAGGCTTGCAGGCCGAGGTCAAAGATACTGGCAAAATCCGCTGGCAAGTGCTTGTCATTCAATCGCGCAAAAATGCGCCAGAATTTACGGGGCGCATTGAGATCTCGCTGAATGGAACGCTTAATGGAAAACCATGGACAGGTAGCTTACCCACCGGAGGTGTACAAATTAAAATGGCGCAATATGGCCGTTTTGAAGGTGAGTTTGAGGTGCCCATTCAAGTGACGTTAAAGGGACTTACGGCCAGGGTGATGGAGGGCGCGGTAGTCAGGGCAACACAAGTGGCAAAGTTATGACCCGTGAGAGGGTCTGCTTTTTACGTAATTTGCGAGGATCAACATGTTCAACAAGAAAAAACAACCCCCGCTGAGAAGCCTGATTGCCGAAGGTGCGCGCGTCAGCGGAGACATCTTTTATTCCGACGGCTTGCGGGTAGAGTGTGAAATTATTGGAAATATCCATCCCAATAACTCCAATCCCAGCATTCTGGTGATTTCCGAGTTCGCTGTTGTCGTCGGCTCTGTGAGCGCGGACCACATCATTGTGAACGGCCGTATTCAAGGCAACGTCATGGCTCGGCTGATGTTAGAAGTTCAACCGAGTGCGCGGATTGAAGGTGACGTTCAGTACGGGTCTTTAGAACTCCACCAAGGGGCCCTAGTCAATGGCCGCCTCACACCGCTGATCGGCGAAGAGGGAAAGCCCATACTCGCAGTAGAGTCAAATCCCGCATAAATGAATATCCGAGCAAATTGCTGTACTATCTCTTTTCACACATTTATTTTGTCGGAACTACACCATGAGCGCAGTCGCTGAATCCATCCCTACTGAAATGCCGGCCCCCATTTTGTTCACCGATAGCGCGGCGGCCAAAGTAGCCGACCTGATTGCCGAAGAAGGCAACACCGACTTGAAACTTCGGGTTTTCGTTCAGGGCGGTGGATGCTCAGGATTCCAGTACGGCTTTACATTTGACGAAATCACCAATGAGGACGACACGACCATGACCAAAAATGGCGTGTCCTTATTGATTGACGCCATGAGCTACCAATACTTGGTGGGCGCAGAAATTGATTACAAAGAAGATTTGCAAGGCGCGCAGTTCGTGATCAAAAATCCCAACGCCACGACGACCTGTGGTTGCGGATCGTCTTTCTCAACCTAGACCTTAACCCATACCGCTCGCCTCTTTCAGGCGAGGTAAATAGCGCCCAAAATACGAGCGCCCTTTGCGCCTGTGACACTAGGAACACTCGCAGGTCTGCCTTGAACCGTTTGTTGCGCCAACCAGGCAAACGCACACGCTTCTACAACATGCGGTTCAATACCTAGCACTTGAGAACTGCAAACATGGACATCCGGCGCCAATGCCTGCAAGCGTTCCATCAAAGCCAAATTAAACGCACCGCCGCCACACACCACCAAGGTTTCAAAGACCAACGACGTTGAGCGCATCCCTTCAACACAAGCCCAAGCCGTTAACTCCACCAAGGTCGCTTGAACGTCTTTCGCAGGCAAGTCCTCAAAGCCTTGTAACCGGGCATTCAACCAACCCCCATTGAAAAGGTCTCTGCCGGTACTCTTGGGTGGGAGCTTCTTAAAAAACGCGTCATCTTGCAGCCGGGCCAGCAACGCCTGACTTACCGCGCCTTGAGCACCCCATTGACCCCGGTCATCGAACGTTGCGCCCGTGTGCAAATGGCACCACGTGTCCATCAATGCATTTCCTGGCCCGCAGTCAAAACCCAATAGAGGCCCTTGGGCTTGTGCGCTATTGGAAGCAGGCACCAGTGTGATATTGGAGATTCCACCAATATTAAGAATGGCCCGGGATTGACTTTGATGGCCAAAAAATGCGCGGTGAAAGGGTGGAACCAGAGGAGCGCCTTGACCACCTGCGGCTAAGTCTCGACTGCGAAAATCGGCCACCACATCAATCCCGCACCACTCAGCCAACAACGCTGGCTGGTTAAGTTGGATGGTGTAACCAATGGAATCAAATGCTTGCGGGCGGTGCCGCACCGTTTGGCCATGGGCACCGATAGCGCGAACCGCACTGGCGGGCAAGTGGTGGGTTGCTAGCAACTCGGATACGACATCCGCATAAATACGGACCAAGGCATTGGCTGCTAACGCACCCCGGTGGATTTCATTGGGCCCCTCCGAATTGAGGCTCAAAAACTCTTCCCTCAAGGCAGGCGCAATGGCGCGGCTGGCATGGTCTATGACTTCGATTGGAATATGTCCGTCTGTACTTCGCACCAAAACGCCATCGACACCGTCTAACGAGGTCCCCGACATGAGCCCAATAAACCATTCGGACATGAACAACGAGGCCTTGTGCGATTTACTGGACGTTGCCGATTTGCAATAGCGCTGCCGCGTTAAGCTGAGAGCGCGCCAACTGTGCTACTTTGTCAAACTGCGGCTTTACAGAGGCGCTCACCGGCACGGGGGCACTTTGGCGAGCGAGGGTTAACGGGTCTTTGTGGGCGCCATTGACCCTGAACTCGAAATGCAAATGGGGGCCAGTGGCCCATCCTGTGGACCCTACCAAGCCCACGTTTTGTCCTTGGATTACGTTTTGACCTCTCTTGACGTTGATGCGGCTTAAATGCGCGTACACCGTCGTGTTGCTGCCACTGTGTTTCACGATGACCACGTTACCAAAACCATTTTGAACGCCCGCAAACTCCACGACTCCATCTCCCACCGTTCGAACAGGAGTTCCAGTTGCCGCACCGTAATCCACGCCCAAATGGGCGCGCCATGTCTGCAAAATCGGATGGAAACGCATCTTGAAGCCACTGGTAACCCGAGAAAAGGCCATGGGAGAAGCTAAAAATGCACGACGAAGACTCTCTCCTGCGAGCGTGTAATAGCCGCCTTTGGTCAGAGAGTGGGTAGCTGAAGATGTGCTTTGGCTTAAAGCCTCTTGAAACCAAACGGCTTGGTAGGTTTTCCCTGCATTGAAAAATTCGGCGCTGATGACTCGACCTGCCCGCAAGGGTTCTCCATCGCCCTCCAGTGTTTCGTACACCACTGAAAAACGGTCGCCTTTTCGTAAAGCTCGGTGAAAGTCGATATCACCGGAAAAAATTTCTGCAACTTGAACGGCGATTGCATCTGGGATTTGCGCCTCATCGGTTGCTGCGAACAAAGAAGATTGAATGGTCCCGCTGGCCAAACGGGTGCTTGCGCTCATTGGTAAGGTTTCGAGCTTTGATCGCAAGCCTGCTGGGGTTTGTTGGATGCTTAGGCGCTTGAATTTACCGTCGTCTTCAGGGCTCCAGCGAACAGTCAAGCTGACCAATGCACTGTTAGCATCAGCTTCAGCGCTGACATTTCTTCCCACGCGACCCAGTAAATGTTGCTGTGCTAAAGGATCTTTTCGCAAAAAGGCTGCGGCATTGGGGTCCGAAATTCCTAAACGTTTTAACAGTGCATCTACGGTGTCAGCACTGCGGGTTTGATCCGTTCGATACAACCTGAAAGCTTGCTGGGCTAAAGCATCGGATTTCGTTGCAGTAGCTAAAGTATCAACCGCTTCAACGACGGTACGTACCGGTAGCTTGTTCGTATCGGGAGCCAATGTTGCGACGGCATAGGACAGCCCTGTTCCTGCCAGCAATAGCGACACCACTCCTGCGGCAATCCGCCGAGGATGGTTCTGGGCAAAACGGGCTACATAGCCCATTGCGCTTCGCACAACAGTTATCAATCCGTTTACCAAAATAGGGCTCCGTAAGATCGGGCGTCACATTAAATGTGAGGGGCTCCGGGCTGCGACTGGGCCGGGACTAAAATCAGCCGCACAGCCCGCAATTTTCGCATGAGAGGGGCTGAAGTATATAGGGCTTACCCTTTGGATCTTAGAAAAACCCGTTATGAATCAAGCCTCTGAACCCTTATCTTCTGTTTCTGATGCCGTCAAAGAGGCTTTGGCCGTGTCTTTACGGGGTTGCGACGAGCTGATCCCGCAAGACGAGTGGGTTAAAAAACTGGTTCGCTCCGAAGCCACGGGAAAACCTTTGCGCATCAAACTCGGCCTGGACCCCACCGCGCCGGACATCCATGTGGGCCATACGGTGGTTCTCAACAAAATGCGCCAACTCCAAGATTTAGGCCATACCGTCATTTTCTTGATTGGCGACTTTACGAGCATGATCGGCGACCCCTCAGGGCGAAACACTACACGGCCGCCGCTCACAGCAGAGCAAATCAAAGTCAACGCTGAAACTTATTACAAACAAGCCTCCTTGGTCCTTGATCCAGCCAGAACCGAAATTCGCTATAACAGCGAATGGAGTGATCCCTTGGGCGCACGCGGAATGATCGCTCTGGCTTCGCGCTACACCGTGGCGCGCATGATGGAACGCAATGACTTCCACGACCGCTTTAAAGCGGGCCAATCCATCAGCGTTCACGAATTTTTATACCCTTTGATGCAAGGCTATGACAGTGTGGCCCTTCACAGCGACCTCGAGCTTGGCGGAACCGATCAGAAATTCAACCTCCTGGTGGGCCGTCAATTGCAAGCTGAGTATGGCCAAGAGCCGCAATGTATTTTGACCATGCCGCTTTTAGAAGGATTGGACGGCGTTGAAAAAATGTCCAAGAGCAAAAACAACTACATCGGCATTTCCGAAGCGCCCAACACCATGTTTGCCAAGGTGCTGAGTATTTCCGATGCGTTGATGTGGCGCTGGTATACCTTGTTGAGTTTTAAGTCAGAGGCGTTCATTGCGACACTCAAAGCAGAAGTCAACGCAGGGCGTAACCCCAAAGAAGCCAAGGTGGCACTGGCTAAAGAAATTACCGCTCGCTTTCACTCCGCGGCTGATGCAGACGCGGCTGAACAGGACTTTATCAACCGCAGCAAAGGTGGCATTCCAGAAACTATTGAGGAGATTTCTCTGCCCTTGGACACAGGCGGGAGCGGCTTAGGAATTGCCGCCATCCTTAAACAGACGGGACTCGTTGCCTCGACTGGCGAAGGCAATCGTTTGATTGATGGCGGTGGTGTTCGCGTCGACAGCAGCGTGGTGAGTGACAAGGGTCTGAAGCTTGGTGCTGGGACCTATGTGATGCAGGTAGGTAAGCGCAAGTTCATGCGTGTTACCCTGGCTTAAGTGCAGGCACTGGTTCAACGGGTTCTGCGCGCTAGTGTGCGCATCGATGGCGACACGGTTGCGCAGATTGGAGCTGGTTTATTGGTCTTGTTTTGTGCCGAGCAGGGGGACACGGAAGCTAGCGCCGACAAACTATTACAAAAACTTTTGAAGTTGCGTATTTTTAGCGATGCCCAGGGCAAGATGAATCTTAGTCTCCAAGACCTCCAAAATTCAGGTGCTCCCGCAGGCTTGCTGATCGTGAGCCAATTTACTCTAGCAGCAGACACCAGCGGTGGCAATCGTCCGAGTTTTAAAAATGCTGCAGATCCGATTCAAGGCCGAAAGCTCTATGACTATTTTGTTCAGCAAGCCCAGGGCGTGCATGCTCAGGTTGAAACCGGCGTTTTTGCTGCGGACATGCAAGTCGAATTGGTGAACGACGGCCCCGTGACCATTCCCATTCGAATCGCCTAAGGTTTAAATATAGGGATTTGCAAGTCCAAGTTTTGCCAATATGGCAATTTCGCGGGATTCCATCGCATCCGCGTCCTTCTTTGAAGTTTCATGGTCCCACCCCTGGGCATGCAACACACCATGGACAAGAAGATGGGCGTAATGCGCGCTTAGGGTCTTGCCTTGTTCTAGGGCTTCACGTTCAACAACAGGTGCGCATAAAACCAAATCAGCCAATACAGAGGGCTCTTTTGCATAATCGAATGTCAGTACGTTGGTGGCGTAGTCTTTGTGCCGAAACTCGCGGTTCAAGCCACGTCCCTCGTCAAGATTGACGATGCGAACCGTGATTTCCCCATCGACCGCTAAGGCATGGCGAACCCATCTCGCCACCCTATGACGCGGAAGTGCGCTTCGGTGTAACGCGGAATTTTCTGGGCTAGCAAACTGCAAAGACAATACAAGTTGAGGAAGCATGGCTTATCGAACTAATTTTGTCCGAGAGGCACGGACTTTAGGCAAACCACTGCGCAATGGGGTGGGCCCAGACCCTGGTATCTTGGTTGTGCCCAAGCGATTTTCCGCTAGCTCTGCTTCTTGCGCTCGCGACAGGTCATAGGCATCCACAATTCGGGCAACCAACGGGTGGCGAACAATGTCTTGGCTCGTGAGTCGCGTGATTGCAATTCCATCAACGCGCCTTAATGTGCGCTCCGCATCAATCAAACCACTGAGTTGCGTTTTGGGTAAATCAATTTGACTGACATCGCCGGTGATCACGACCTTTGTCCCAAAGCCAATTCGGGTTAAAAACATTTTCATCTGCTCTGGCGTTGTGTTTTGCGCTTCGTCCAAAATCACAAATGCATTATTGAGGGTACGTCCCCGCATAAAGGCCAGCGGAGCGATTTCAAGCGCCTGCCTTTCAAACGCCTTCTGTACCTGCTCAAAACCCATCAAGTCGTACAAGGCGTCGTACAGCGGTCGCAAATAGAGATCTACCTTTTGATTCAGGTCGCCAGGCAAAAACCCTAGGCGCTCACCAGCTTCCACTGCAGGCCGCGTGAGCACAATCCGCTGCACCGCGCTGCGTTGTAATGCATCCACGGCCGCGGCGACCGCCAAATAGGTTTTTCCTGTGCCCGCAGGACCGATGCCAATAGTGATGTCATGGCTTGCGATATTGTCGAGGTACAAGGCCTGGTTGGTACTTCTGGGTTTGAGGTCTGCACGTCGTGTTGCGAGCGAGGGGCCATCCCCCGCTTCTAAAGTACCATCGCCAGAAAGCATCAGTTGAACGGTTGCCTCAGGGATAGCCCGGGCGGCGATTTCATAGAGGGCTTGCAACAAGTCCATCGCACGCTGGGCTTTTAATTTGGGTCCGTCCACTTTGAACTGCTCATGGCGGTGGGCAATGCGTACGCCAAGCGCTTCCTCAATCGCGCGCAAGTGTTGGTCGGTCGGGCCACACAAGTTGGATAAACGTGTATTGTTGAGCGGTGAAAATAAGTGTCTGAAAATCAAGCTGATAATTCCGGTTTGCGCAATGGTATGAAAGTGCAAGATTGCAACGTATTGCCCATGATAGATAAAAAACGAAAGCACCCCCATGATCGGTCAACTTACAGGACTTCTTTGCAACAAAAATCCGCCTCAAATTCTGATTGATTGCGGCGGTGTTGGTTATGAAGTTCAAGTTCCCATGGGGACTTTTTACAACCTACCGGCCGAAGGTCAAAAAGTTACTTTGTTAATCCACTTTGTGGTGAGGGAGGATGCCCAGATTTTGTATGGCTTTGGGACACCCACTGAGCGCGCTGCTTTTCGTGAGCTTATTAAGATTTCTGGGGTTGGGCCGCGTACAGCCCTATCCATTTTGTCTGGCATGGATGTTTCCGATTTATCGCAAGCCATTACCCTGCAAGATGCAGGTCGTTTAACCAAGGTCCCTGGGATTGGAAAGAAAACAGC
>QYPA01000133.1 GCA_007279715.1 Comamonadaceae bacterium
ACATTACGTCAGCCAACACCAATGCGCCCGCGCTCATGGTCGGACACCAAGCCGCGCGTTTTATTCTTTCCAATGTTTAAAGATTACTTATGCCAAAAATTGCAAAGTTAGAAACTTTTTCCAACGAATTTCTGGGCTTTGTCAAACTCACCACCGATGCCGGACAGGTCGGATGGGGGCAAACCTCAACGTACAACGCTGACATTACCGCAACTATTTTTCACCGGCAAGTTGCGCCCTGGGCCTTAGGTTCCGATGCTCTCGATATCAAAGCACTGCTACACACCATCCAAGAACGCGAACACAAATACCCGGGCAGCTACCGTTGCCGCGCTTTAGCGGGCTTAGACACCGCGATGTGGGACTTGCGCGGAAAAATAGAGCGCAAACCCGTGGTGGAACTCTTGGGTGGCAGCGCAAAAGCATTGCGAGCCTACGCCTCTTCTATGAAGCGCGATATCAGCCCCAGGGATGAGGCTAGCCGTTTGGTGCGCTTGCGCGATGAACAAGGTTTTGATGCTTTCAAGTGGCGGGTTGCTGCGGAATGTGGGCGCGATATCGATGAGTGGCCCGGACGCACCGAGGAGGTGGTTCCTGTCGTTGCCCGCGCATTGGGGCAAGACGTTGCCAAGCTGGTGGACGCCAACAGTGGATTTTCTCCCGCGCGCGCCATTGCGGTCGGAAAAATACTCCAAGACGAAGGGATCAGCCACTTTGAGGAGCCCTGCCCGTATTGGAATTTTGAAGAAACCAAGCAAGTCACGCTCGCACTGGACTTGGATGTGACAGGCGGCGAGCAAGACTGGGACTTACCCACTTGGCAACGCATGATGGATCAAGGCGTTGTCGACATTGTTCAACCCGACGTGATGTACATGGGCGGCATGACGCGCACCCTTGAAGTTGCCCACATGGCCGCACTTGCAGGCTTACCCTGTACGCCGCACAGCGCCAACCTCTCGCTGGTAACTATTTGCACTATGCATCTTTTGGGCGCCATCCCCAACGCAGGAAAGTACCTCGAGTTTTCTATCGAGGGGCCGGACTACTACCCGTGGCAACAAGACCTGTTCTTAGGCGACCCCTTTGCGGTGCGCGACGGAAAGGTCCGTATTCCTGCCGATCCAGGCTGGGGCGTTGAAGTGAACCCCGAGTGGTTAAACGGGGCGCACTACCAAATGAGCGAACTAAAGCGCTAACCCAAAGGCGCCCACTGCAGATACCAATAGCCCAAGACCACCGCCAGTAACAGCGCCGCGACGCTGACCCACATGCGGCTGATGCCATCTGCGATTTTTCCTTGTTTGAATCCGTTCACCATCGCGCGAGCTAAGTTTTCGTTGTGAAGCCAACTGGCTGCTACAACGCCTGCGATATGAACTCCAACCAGTATGAGCATGGCATTGGCTGACACTTCATGCAACTCGGCGACCCACTCTCCGCCAATATCGTTGAACGCTGCATAGCCCGTTATTACGATTGCGATGCCCGACACGATGAGCAAGACGATCGCCACCGCGCCTAAGGGGTTGTGACCCACAAAGTGTTTAGGTTTTAAAGTCGCCATTGATTTTGCATACTGCAGCACTTCCAACGGCCCTTTTACGAAGCTTGTGAACCTCGCGTAGCGTGTTCCAACAAAGCCCCAGAACAAACGAAAGGCGATGAGTCCGCCTAAGGTGTACCCCAGCGTGATGTGAACCAAGCTCCAGCGTTCACTCTCTGATGTGAGGTAAGCCCCCGCAAATGAAAAGACCAAAAGCCAGTGAAAGACCCGAGTGGGGGCGTCCCATACGCGGATCTTAGTTGTCGTTGTTTCCATACGTTTTCTTTCTTTGGTTATTTTGGAATGTGGACCTGGTGTTCATTGAAGTTGCCTTCTGCCGCGCCTCCGTGGCACGCAGCGCAATTGCCAGACCCGCCCACCGAGGCTCGCTTAAACACGCTAGGGCTTACTTCATCGTGCTTGCGAATAAACCACGCCGATTTACTAATTCGGTTTTCTGGCGGAACTTCGCTTACGCGCTTGTACGTCCCCGCATTGGATTCAAGCCATTTCCCGATTTGCATCACAGTCGCAGCGTCTAACGATGCGTCGGTTCCGTAGTGTTTTTGCAAACCACCCATGATGTTTTTCCACGCCGGCGCCGGCAGCATCCCGACTGGGTAGGCTAAGTGACAGGCTGAACACTCTGCTTTGTATGCGGGCAATGGCGGGACTTTGTACACTGCTGAATCAGCCCAGCTCGCAAATGAAATGAGTGCAGATGTAACTGCAAACGCAATGACCGCCTTGGTTTGAATACGCATGGTGGAGACTCTCTTTTTTAATGCTTCAAACTAATCAGCCACGCTAAGACATCGGCTTTCTCGCTGGTGCTGCATTCCCGTCCGACTACATCGTTGCAATTGCGTCTAAACCATTTTTCGGTTTTTGCGCTATCAGTGAATCGATCGGGGTTAAACGCAGGGGCCATGGGGCTGATGCGCTTTTCGGTCTTGGCGTGTTTTCCATCCACGGTTGGATTCGAGGTGTGGCATGAAGCGCATGACCACTCTGCGCCATGCTTATTCGTAAAAAAGGCTTGGCCCTTGGCGATTTGTGGGGCTTGTCCGGACTGGGAAGCGTAGGCCGCCAATTGTTCGGCAGGGGTACTTGCATACGCTGGAGCTGCGATACATACAGCAGCTACGACACTGCCCGCAAAGCGGGTCAGAAAAATGCGCTCACGAATTAATTGCATAAAGCCTCCATAACCACGATAGTGGCTTATGAAGGTTAACGCTGTGTGAAGTTATGCCAAGCTAAGAATAAGTTGACACATTCTTTTTTAGTGGCCGCCGCCCAAATAAGCAGCTTTGACTGCCGGATCATCTTGCAATTTAGAGGCTTCGCCGTGGACTGAAATGCGGCCATTTTCAAGCACATAGCCATAGTCTGCGACTTTAAGCGCAGCTGCTGCAAATTGCTCAACCAACAGCATGGTGACGCCTCGGGCTTTCAAATCGCTGATGATCCGAAAGACTTCTTCGACCAAAATCGGCGCCAAGCCCATGGAAGGCTCGTCCAACAAAACAATTTCCGGGTTCAGCATCACAGCCCGCGCCATGGCCAACATTTGTTGCTCACCACCCGACAAGGTGCCCGCAAGTTGACTGCGACGCTCCTTTAAGCGGGGGAACAAATCCATGGCGCGTTCTAGATCGCCTTGCACATCACCCTTAGGGCGGCTCCCCGTTAAACGCGGAAATGCGCCGAGGGTTAAGTTGTCAGTGACCGTCATGGTGGCAAAAACGCGACGACCTTCTGGTGAATGGGCCAAACCCAACTTGGCAATGGTGTAAGACTCCATGCCATCGATGCGCTGGTTGTTCAAACTGATTTCGCCTGCTGTGGGCTGAATCATTCCAGAGATAGCACGCATGGTGGTGGTTTTACCTGCACCGTTAGAGCCGATCAACGTGACCACTTTGCCTCTAGGCACTTCCATAGAAATTCCGTGAAGAACTTGAACTTTGCCGTAGCCGGCTTCTAAATTTTTAATACTCAACATATGCTGTGTGTCCTAAACGTTCAAGCGGCCGGAGCGCCCAAATAGGCCTCGATCACTTTTTCATCTGCTTGTACTTCAGCGGGTTTGCCTTCAGCAATTTTTTGGCCGAAATCAAGAACTGACACGGAGTCACAAATACTCATCACCACATCCATATGGTGTTCGATCAAAATCACAGTGATTCCATGATCTCGAATTTTGCGAATGATGGCGATCAATTCTTTGATATCAGGCGCTGTCAAGCCAGCAGCGGGCTCGTCCAACAAGAGCAATTGCGGGTCAAGTGCCAAGGCCCGTGCAATTTCTAATAAGCGTTGCTTGCCGTAGGGCAGGTTGCGCGCCTCTTCTCCTGCAAGCTCGCCCAAGCCTACAAAGTTCAGCAAGCCCAAGCCGCGCTCTACGCCGGCTTTGTCTTCGCGCTTGTAGCGTGGTGTTTGCAAAGCCACATCGAGAAGGTTGCTCTCAAACGTATGGTGCAAACCGACTTGAACGTTTTGCAGTGCGGTCATCTCACCAAACAGCTGCACGTTTTGGAATGTGCGCGCAATGCCAGATAAAGCGATGTCTGAGGACGTTCGGCCAATCAGGCTTTGGCCTGAGAATTCAATGGTTCCGGCTGTTGGTACATATATACCCGTGAGCACATTCATCATCGTGCTCTTACCGGAGCCGTTTGGTCCGATCAAGCCATGAATGGTTCCACGTTTGACGCGCAGATCGACGTTGTTAATCGCCTTCAATCCGCCAAACTGCATTAAAACGCTTTGCGCAATCAACATGTCGCTGCCAGGCTCGCAATCGTTTGCGTTAGAGGCGATTGAAAGAGCATCTCTGCCCATATCCAAACCTTGGGTTGACATTGCTTGGCTTGCACCTTTGCGAGCAAAAAGCCCTCGAAAAAAGCCTACGATTCCATCTTGAAGGTAATAGACCACAAACAAAATCATCAAACCGAAAATGCTCAGACGCCAATCCGTAATGGACTGCAACCAAAACGAGAAGGCTGCCAAAGCTATGGTTCCCACCACTGGAATAGCCATTGCTTTTGGAGTCGTGATTTTCTTAGCGATACCAATTCCGGCGCCCAAGGCCATTAGCACCGCCAAAGAGGAAGCCACTTGGCGGAACATCTCCAAATCATCGAGCAGCTTAGGCAAAATGACGATGATGGCTGCGCCTAAGAGTGCGCCGGAGCGGGTCTTGCGTCCACCCATGATCACTGCTAACAAGAACAAGACCGTCAGCTCGAAGTTATAGGTGTTGGGCGAAATGTATTGTTCAGAGTAAGCATACAAGCACCCTGATAAACCCGCAAAGCCCGCGCTGATCACAAACGCGTAAACCTTATAGCGGTAAACCGAGACGCCCATACAGTCAGAGGCCACTGGGCTACCCCGCAAGGCTTCGAAAGCACGCCCCAACTGAGAGCGCAAAATGCGATCAACAACCACCAGGGACACCACCATCAGTGTCAAAACCATCCAATAAAAACCATGTTCGTCAAGCTTGGCGCCAAACAGGTCCGGCTTAGGAACTTTGATGCCCAAGGGGCCTTCGGTGAGGAAGGTCATTTCGTTTATCAAAATTTGAATAATGGTTCCGAAAGCCAAGGTGACCATCGCAAGGTAAGGTCCGGTGACTCGCAGCGCGGGCAGTGCCAGCAACGCACCAAAGCCCGCGGTAATGCCAATGCTGGCAGGAATAATGAGCCACAGTGGCGCACCGAGCTTCATGAACATCACGCCCGCCGTGTAGGAGCCCACACCAAACAAGCCAGCGTGTCCCAGAGACACTTGGCCGGTATATCCCACCACAATATCTAAACCAAACAGCAAGATGGCGTAAATCATGATCGTACCGATCATGTGGATGTAATACGGATTAGAGGTATACAGCGGCGCTACGGCGAGCAATGCAATACCAATCACTCCTGCAATTAGAGACTTATGGTTCATCTTCAAACTTTCTTGATGGCAGTTTTGCCAAACAAACCAGCAGGCTTTAGCGCCAGTACCAGTAATAAAAGGACCAAGCCGGGGACGTCTTTGTAGCCTGTCGAAATATAAAAACCGGTGGTTGTCTCAGCGACACCCAAAATGATGCCGCCTACGATGATGCCCATGCCACTAGTAAGACCTCCAATAATGGCAACCGCAAAGGCTTTCAAGCCAAGCACCGAGCCCATGGTGGCGCCAGTCAAGGTTAAAGGTGCAATTAAGGCGCCTGCAAAACCGGCTGTCGCAGAAGACAGCGCGTATGAAAACGTAATCACCAAGCCGGTGTTAATACCCATGAGCTTAGCCGCATCGCGGTCATTGAAAGTTGCAACTACTGCTTTACCGTAAATGGTTTTGCGGTTAAAAAATTCGACCGCCAACATCATGGCTATCGCCCCGAAGACCACCAAAATTTCCATGGGCAAGACGTTGGCCCCCAAAAATTGAATCGGCGACTCAGGCAAAGGCGAAGGGAATTTCAAATCATCCCGCCCCCAAATGTTTTCAGCTACGTTTTTAAAAATAATGCCCAGCGCAATGGTGGACATGATCCAGCCAAATTCGCTCTTGATTTTGATGGCGGGTCGCACACCGATGCGCTCCACGACACCCCCTTGAATCAACCCGAACACAATCACGATCGGCAACATCACCCAGTAATTGACACCCATGTTGACCAATGTCAGGCCGACCATGGCGCCGAGCATCAAGGCATCGCCTTGGCCAAAGTTCAGGGTGTCTGAGGTTTGAAACGTCAACTGGTAACCAAACGCGATCACGGCGTAAATCATGCCCAGCGCAATACCGCTGTAGATGAGTTGAAGCAAGATATCCATAATTTCTATTCCACCAATATATCGAAAAAAGAACCGCGAAGCCCCAAGGAGCTGTCGCGGTTCATCGCACTAACGCGTTGATTGTCGCTTACTTACTTTTTAACCGTCAAAGCGCCTTTGGCATTCACGTCTTTTACGCGCACTTGTGATGCAACCTTCTGATCGTTTTCGTAAGCATAAACCACGCGCTGGCCTTTGACTTCACCAAACACAGGAATGTTTGCGGTGATCGCTTCATGGTCTTTGGCAGTGAAAGGCTTGTTGTACGTAGTTACTACGCCGTCCACAGGAGCTTTTAAATCTTCTAAAGCTGCTTTGATTTTTGGACCTTCAACCGAGTTAGCCTGCTTGATAGCGGCAGCCAACAAGTAGATCGAATCGTAGCCTTGCGCTGCAGATACAGGAGAATCAATACGTGCGTTCTTTGGGTTGAAGGTTCGCAGGTAGTTGATGATGAAAGACTTGCGCTTTGGCGTTGTTGGCTCTTGGATGAAGGTTTGCGGCATACGCGCACCTTCGCCGCCTGGGCCGGCATTGTCAATGTAGTTGGCCATTGACAGAGTCCAGCTTCCAATCATTGGAACTTTCCAACCGAGCTTGGTCATGCCGTTGGCAATTTGCGCCAATTCTGGTCCGATGCCATATGTCAAAACGACTTCAGCGCCTGCAGCTTTGGCTTTAAGCAACTGGGCAGTCATATCCACATCTTTGATGTTGAATTTTTCGACTGCGACGGGTTTGATGTTTTTCAATCCCAGCGCTCTTTCCAAGTCTTCACGCCCGAGTTGGCCGTAGTTGGTGGAGTCAGCCAAGATGGCGACTTTCTAGAAGCCACGGCGAGTGATCGCTTCTTCCACAATCATGGGCGCTTGAATGCTGTCATGCGCTGCATTACGGAAGATGTAATTTTCTGGCTGGTCATCAAACTGGTGCGTCACCAATGACCCTGTCGCCACGTTGTTCATCACGGGGATCTTGGCTTCTTGGTAAAAACGCTGAGAAGCCAGAGCCACACCGGTATTAATAAAACCAACGGTTGCCGTAACTTTTTCTTTGTTGATCATCTCTTGGGCGATTTGAACGCCGCGCTCGTTTTTCGCTTCGTCGTCACGCTCAATCATGACCAACTGGCGACCGATTACGCCACCCGCCTTGTTGATCTCGTCAACAGCCATCTTCACGCCGTCACGCATGCTCACGCCCATCGAAGACGATCCACCTGTGAAGGGGCCTGATACACCGATTTTGATCGGGTCTGCCGCAGCAGCAATACCAGCAAAGCTCAGAACAGCAGCAGCAAAGGCCACTTGGGATGCCAGTTTGGCAAAACGAGTCGTCATAAAGTCTCCAGTTAAAAATAATTGATGCACCACACCAGTCGGCGATAGACCCGACGATTGGACGTTGTGTAATCTAATCTAAAAAGCCTTACAAAACCTTACGCCCACTCTGCGAACAACCCAGTATCGCCCAATATGGATTGAGTATTTTTCACCTTGGCAAAGAAAAATTTTCAATGTTGGTTTTTGGGCTTCAAACCAAGGGTTAACCCTGCAACGAAGGATTTGCCGTTTAACCCAGCCCGCGAACAATCTCCATGGCTTGTTCAACGCGCTCGACAGCATGAATAGTCATGCCGTCTATCGGCTTTTTAGGGGCGTTGGCTTTAGGAACGACTGCAACAGTAAACCCCAGCTTAGCGGCTTCTTTTAAGCGCTCTTGGCCTCTTGGGGCGGGACGTACTTCGCCTGCGAGTCCGACCTCACCAAACGCAATAAATCCTTTTGGTAAAGGCTTCCCGCGCAGCGATGAGGTAATTGACAACATCACCGCCAAATCAGCCGCAGGCTCGCCGATACGTACTCCGCCGACAGCGTTGATGAAAACATCTTGGTCCATACAAGCAACACCCGCGTGGCGATGAAGAACTGCCAAGAGCATTGCCAAGCGGTCTTTATCAAGCCCCACGCTTAAACGCCTTGGGCTCGGTCCGCCGCTATCAACCAAGGCTTGAATTTCCACCAAGAGTGGGCGTGTACCTTCAAGCGTGACCATCACACAACTGCCTGGAACAGGCTCGGGGTGTTGGCTTAAAAAAATCGCGCTCGGGTTGCTCACGCCTTTGAGCCCGCGCTCTGTCATGGCGAAAACACCGATTTCATTGACCGCGCCGAAGCGATTTTTGATAGCGCGAACTAAACGAAACTGGCTGTGCGTATCGCCTTCAAAGTACAACACGGTATCGACCATATGTTCCAAAACACGTGGCCCCGCCAATGCACCTTCTTTGGTGACGTGGCCCACGAGCACGATGCAAACCCCGCTTGCCTTGGCGGCGCGGGTTAGGTGGGCCGCACACTCACGCACCTGCGCCACCGAGCCTGGCGCTGACGTGAGCTGGTCGGAATACACCGTTTGGATGGAGTCAATGACCGCAACATCAGGCCGAAGCTCAGTCAGCGTTGAGAGAATTTTCTCTAACTGAATTTCGGCCAACACCTTGACCTGCGAATGGTCTAAGCCCAAGCGGCGCGAGCGCAAAGCAACTTGGGCGCCGCTTTCTTCGCCGGTAACGTACAAGGTATTTTTACCCGCGCGTTGCAGTGCGTCGAGCGCTTGCAAAAGCAAAGTGGATTTACCAATACCGGGATCTCCGCCGATCAGAACCACGCCGCCTTCCACAATGCCACCGCCCAACACCCGGTCAAGCTCTTCATGTCCAGTGGGTGTGCGCTCTACATCGCTGGCTTGAATGTCTGACAACACCGCCACCTCAGCCGTTTTGGCAAGCGATGCAAAGCGATTTTTGACTGCGGAGTCGGTGTGTGCGACCGATTCAATAAGCGTGTTCCATGCACCGCAACTCGGGCACTTTCCCAACCATTTAGGGCTGGTTCCGCCACAATCGCTACAAGTAAATACTGTTTTGTCTTTTGCCATGCGGCTGATAATACTGTATTTAAATACAGTTAATTTGTATTTTTATGGGTCAACCGACACCGGCACCCGTTGCGCCAAGGCGCACATGAGCTCGTACCCAACGGTTTGTGCGCAGGCCGCAACCTCATCAATCTGCAAGATATGCCCGTTGCTCGCACGGCCCCAGAGCGTCACCTCGTCTCCGATTTCAGCCTGGGGGCTAGGCGTTAAATCCACCGCCAACATGTCCATGCTCACGCGGCCTAGTGTGCGGCTGCGAATACCCGCAACCAAAACTGGCGTGCCAGTGGGGCAAATGCGGGGATAACCGTCGGCGTAACCACAAGACACGATTCCAATGCGCATGGCCTCGGGTGCCACAAAGCTCGAGCCATAGCCCACGGAGTCACCCGCGTTTAAATGTTGGGTGCCGATGATGTCGGCGTTCAGGCTCATGGTGGGCTGCAGTTGCCAATGTGCGCCTGTGTGTTCTGGGTGGTCTGGCGAGCTACCGTACAAGGCTATGCCACCGCGAACCCAGTCACCGGGTAACTGGCTGTGGCGCAAGATGGCGGCACTGTTGTGAAGCGTGCGTTCGCCGGGCAGCTCTGCGCTTGCCGCATTAAACGTTGCCATTTGCGTCGTCACGCCCTTCGGTCCGTCGGCGTCACTAAAGTGCGCCATCAGTGAAATCTCATCGACTTGGGGCAGCGCATTCAAACGCGTCCA
>QYPA01000085.1 GCA_007279715.1 Comamonadaceae bacterium
ACTAAGCGAGAAATTAACGTTTACCTCAATCCCCAAGCGCTCGAAGCCTTTGGTATCACGCCAGATCAAGTGGTCAATGCAGTTCGCAATGACAACCAAGACCTACCGGTAGGTAGCATTCGATCTTTAGAGCAAGAGCGGGTCATTCAAATTACGGCTCGAATGCAGCGACCTGAGGACTTTGGAAAGATCATCGTTGCGAGAAAAAATGGGGCACCCATTCGAGTCGAGCAACTTGCGCAAGTTCGCGACGGAGCACAAGAAGTTGAGAGTTTGGCCTTGTATAACGGACAACGCACATTGCTGGTGACGGTTCAAAAATCACAGGACGAGAACACTATTGCAGTCGTTGACGGCCTTCAAAAAACACTTGTTGAACTTAAAAAACAACTTCCGCCTGGCATCAAACTAGAGCAGGTCAGTGATGATTCTCGTCAAATTCGTGTCTCCGTTGAAAACGTACGCCGCACCCTCATCGAAGGTGCGCTTTTAACCGTATTGATCGTGTTTTTATTCTTGAATTCATGGCGTTCTACGGTCATTACGGGGCTTACCTTACCTATCGCATTGATCGGGACATTTCTTTTCATGAACATGTTGGGCTTTACCATCAACATGATCACCATGATGGCAATGAGCTTGTGCGTGGGCTTGCTGATTGACGATGCGATTGTGGTGCGAGAAAACATCGTACGGCACGTACAAATGGGGAAAACGCCTTTTCAAGCATCCTTGGAAGGAACCCAAGAAATTGGTTTAGCTGTTTTTGCAACAACGATATCGATTGTTGCCGTTTTTTTGCCCATTGGATTTATGGGGGGGATTATTGGTAAGTTTTTTCATGAGTTTGGACTCACGATCGTAGTCGCGGTTCTTATTTCGATGTTTGTGAGTTTTACGCTGGATCCCATGCTCTCGAGCATTTGGCACGACCCCACCATCGAACACCACAGCCTTCGCGGCCCACCCGTTAGCTTTTATGACAAAACGATCGGTCGGGTGACAGGTTGGTTTGAACGCGCGACCGAATCCTTGGCAGAAGGCTACCAAAGTATTTTGAGGTGGGCTTTGGTTCACAAGCTCAAAACGGTGTTCCTGGCTATTGGGATTTTTTTATTGAGTATTTTTATGGTCCCTCTTTTGGGAACAGAATTTGTTCCTAAATCTGACTTTTCCGAAACCACCCTCAATTTCAATACGCCTGTAGGCTCTTCCCTTGAGGTTACCGAATCAAAAGCTAAACAAGTGGAAGCCATCATTCGTAACTTCCCTGAAGTTCGCTATACCGTAACAAGCATCAATACGGGAAGCGCACAAGGAAAAATCTATGCAAGTATTTATATCCGTTTGGTAGATCGCAAAGACCGAAAACTGGGCATTGAAGAAATGTCAGGAATTTTGAGGGAGCGATTGAAGCAGGTGCCAGGTATCACCGTGACACACATCGGATTAAACGACTCAGTCGGTGGAAGTAAACAAATTAAATTTTTTATTCAAGGCCCAGACAGCGCCACCTTAGATCGCATTACCAACAGTGCGCTGGATAAAATTCGAGCTATTCCTGGTTTGGTCGATTTGGATTCCAGTGTTAAGCCAAATAAACCCACCTTGAGCATTCAGATCAAGCGCGAACTCGCATCTGATTCAGGGTTAAGCGTCTCCCAAATTGGAAGTAGTTTGCGAACTTTGGTTGCAGGTCAAACCGTTGGGAATTGGCGTGCTGCTGATGACCAAACCTACGACGTTAATGTTCGCTTGAATCCCGAGGCCCGCAACAACCCCCAAGATCTGGAAAGGATTCCCTTCGCGATGGGATCTAACGCCGACGGTACATCACGAATCGTGCGCCTCAACCAGGTAGCCAAAGTGACCGAGTCAACTGGGCCCAATCAAATTAACCGCCGTGATTTGATGCGAGAAGTCGCCTTGAGTGCCAACGTCACCGGAAGGTCCGCCGGAGAGGTATCAGCAGATATAAAGAAAGTAATGGATAACGTAAGCATGCCGCAAGGTTACCTTTTCAAATTTGGTGGATCAACCAAAGACATGGCAGAAGCATTTAGCTATGCCATCTCTGCGCTGGTTTTAGCAATTGTTTTCATCTATATGATTTTGGCAAGTCAGTTCAAGAGTTTTCTGCAGCCGATTGCCCTGATGACCGCCCTGCCCTTAACGCTCATCGGCGTGGTGTTGGCGCTAATGATGTTTAACTCGACCCTCTCTATGTTTTCTGTCATCGGCGTAGTGATGCTCATGGGCTTGGTGACGAAAAATGCTATTTTGCTGGTTGACTTCGCGATTCGCGCGCGCGAAGAATCCACTGACGCCCAAGGCCAGCGAATACCCGGCATGGATCGCAATGCCGCTTTGCTTATGGCCGCTAAGGTGCGACTGCGCCCCATCCTGATGACCACGCTGGCGATGATTTTTGGTATGGTGCCGCTGGCTTTTGCGCTCACTGAGGGCTCCGAAATGCGTGCGCCTATGGGACAAGCAGTGATCGGGGGCGTCATTACCTCGTCGTTACTGACACTTGTTGTCGTTCCGGTGGTTTATTGCTATATGGATGATCTAGCGCAATGGATACGCCGCTTGATGGGCTTAGAAAAGCCCACAAATCCACAAGATTTGGCCCACCCCCAGTAAAATCACCTTTAGATTTTTTAGTCCCAATTGCTTAACCCCACTTCCCACCAGCCATGAAAATCAGCAACACTCCACAAGCCCGCTTCAACATGATCGAACAGCAAATTCGGCCTTGGAACGTTCTTGATACGCATATCCTTGAATTGCTCACCGTGGTAGCGCGTGAGGAGTTTGTTCCTGCAGCACACCAAGCGCTTGCATTTGCAGATCTTGAGATTCCTATCGGATACGGGCAATGCATGCTTGCTCCCCGCTTGGAAGCCCGGCTGTTACAAGACCTCCATGTTCAAAAACATGAACGTGTTCTGGAAATAGGTGCAGGTTCGGGTTACATGGCCGCCTTACTCGCACACCAAGCTAAAAGCGTTTTGACTTTGGATATCCACCCCGAATTGGCAGATTTGGCCTACACCAACCTTCAAAAGGCAAGTATCAACAATGTAGAGGTTCGGGTCGCAGATGCTTCGCAGGGCTTACTGGCTGAAGGGCCTTTCGACGCCATCATGCTCAGCGGGTCCGTGGCCCATGTTCCCAAACAACTCTTAGAGCAACTCACCACTGGTGGCCGCCTCATCGCCATCGTAGGCGACGAACCCATCATGAGTGCGACTTTGTTTACCCGCGTAGGCGATACCGACTTTCACAGTGTCAAGTTGTGGGATGCTAACGCGCCTCGCTTGGAAAATTTTGCTGAAACGTCGCAATTCGTTTTTTAACCATCCCCTTTCGAGAAAATTCCATGAACCGACTCTTTCCCCCTACCCGCCTTCGCTTCTTGCCCTTGGTATTGGCAATCGGATGGGGCGCTGGCGCACAAGCACAAAGCTTGCTCGATTTGTACCAGTCCGCGCGTGGCTATGACGCGACTTACCAATCGGCCAAGTCTCAATTTGATGCGACATTAGCGAAAGCAGATCAGGCCAAAGCGCTGTTACTGCCCAAGGCAAGTTTAGGGCTTAGCTCTTCGCGGACCAATTTAGAAAGTTCAAGCCCCCCAACCGATAGAGTTTATGGCACCCAAACAGCAACGCTGAGTGCCTCACAACCCCTTTACCGCCCAGCCGATTGGGCCGCCTACCAACAAGGTATCAAAGGTGGAGAAGCAGCCGGTGCTGCGCTTAAAGCAGCTGAGCAAGATTTGATCGTGCGCCTGAGTCAAGCTTACTTTGATGTCTTAGCCTCAAGTGACAGCTTGCAGTTTGTAAAAGCTCAAAAAACAGCGGTTCAAGAGCAACTGGCTTCAGCCAAACGTAACTTTGAAGTTGGCACTGCAACCATTACTGATACCCGTGAAGCTCAAGCTCGTTATGACTTGGTCCTGGCACAAGAAATTGCAGCAGACAATGATTTGCGTGTAAAGAGTTTGGCATTGGTCCAATTGGTAGGATTACCCTCCGCACAACCCAAATCCGTTTCAGCCCCACTTGCTTTGATGGATATCACACCTAATGACGTCAATACCTGGGTTGCACAATCGCAATTGGAAAACCCTGCTTTGCAACAACTCCAAGTTAACCTGGATGTCGCGAAACTTGAAACATCAAAGGCCCAGGCAGGCCATTTGCCAACGCTAGATTTAATTGGAAACTACCAAGCGACGAGTAATAACGGAACGAGCTTATCAGCCACAAACAACAGCGGCAGTAACGTAACTTCGCTTAATTTATCTCTCAACATCCCTGTCTTTGCCGGCTTCTCCACCCAAAACCGCATTCGTGAGACAGTCGCCCTTGAAGCAAAAGCCCGCACCGACTTAGAAGGCAGTCAACGTACCGTTGCCCAAGCCACACGCGCCGCTTTTTACGGTGTGCAGTCTGGATTAGGCCAAGTGAAAGCCTTAGAGGCTGCAGAAGTTTCTAGCCAAAGCGCTTTGGACGCAAACAAACTAGGCTACCAAGTGGGGGTTCGCATCAACATTGATGTTCTGAACTCTCAAAGCCAATTGTTTGATACCAAAGCCAAACTGGCCAAAGCGCGTTACGACGTTTTGGTCGGCGGGCTCAAGCTACGCCAAGCCAGTGGCTCACTCAAGGTGGAAGACCTTGAGCAGGTCAACGCCTTACTGGCGAAATAACGAGCAAGTCTGTAATGGCAACAGGAAACCGCTTTTCCCGCCATCCTTGCGCATCAGGAGCGCATATCGAAGATAGCAACCACGCCGCCCAGCTTCAACGTGAGAGCTGAGGCGTTTTTTTGGCTCAGTAGTTCATCTCGGCACGCCCGCCCTGGGCAGCTTCCTTGAGTGCCTTACTGATCAAGCCAGTTGTCACGGTGGCAAAGTAGCGCGCACCCCAACCGGCATAACGGTCTTCATCCTCAAGAGTCAATGCAAGCACGCCAGGGCACTTTCCTGCAGCCGCCACCGCCCTCAGAGCATGCTCGATAGCAGCCTGTACCGCGGGCTCATGGAATCGGTTCTCATAGCCCATGCTATGGGCCAGGTCGTTGGGGCCGACGAAGACCGCATCTACCCCGGGCACGGCGGCAATAGCAGCAGCATTGGCCACACCCTCAGGTGTTTCCAGCATCACCACCAGCACCACGCCCTCGTTGCTGCGCCAAGTGTGTGCTGGCCCTCCAAAGGCGCCGTAACCGGCGGCGCGAGTCGAGAACGCGCTGCCGCGCTGGCCGCTGATCCCGGCCGCACCGGGCGGCAAAGGGTACTTGACGCGCTGCACAAGCGCTGCTGCATGGGCAGATGTATTGACCATCGGGATCTGCAAGCCACCGGCGCCAATGTCCAGTGTGCGGGAAATGTCATGCTCCAGGCAGCGCACCAGCGCCGGTAGACCGCTGGCACGGGCGGCCCGCAACATGTGCTCTGTACTTTCAAATCCGGCGCTTCCGTGCTCGTTGTCGATGATGACGAGATCAAACCCAGCAAAGGCACACATCTCCACCACTGCGGGTGAGGAAATGCCATTGAATATGCCCCTTAGGCGCCGGCCGCTTCGCAACATATCTGGCAGACTGGTGTCGAGCGGCATTTGAGCGGTGGTCATACCCTGCCCCAGAGTTCATCGCTAGCCAGTTGGGCGCCTTCGGCCATGCTGGCCAGTTTGGCAAAACAGATCGGAGGGTGGATGGCACCAAATCCGGCAAAAGTGCCAAACCCACAGTCGGTGGCAGCCATCACACGGTCGCGACCGACGATGTTGGCATAGGTTAGCAGGCGCTGCGCCACCAATCGCGGATGCTCAATAAAGTTGTTGACCGTGTCAAGTACACCGGGTGCAAGCACCTTGTGGTCGGCAATTTTGCCCTCCTTGCCGGCCTTGGCCCAAACCTCCCACTCATGGGCATGGCGCGGGTTGGCACCCTCAAACAGAACCGTAGCAGGCTTGGCCTTCAGCACCACATCCAGTATCTTCTCCAGCCCGATGTCAAAGTGGTGGGGTCCCTCATAGTTACCCCAGCACACATGCATGCGGATGCGTTCGGGGGGGATGTTTCGTAACGCATGATTGAGCGCCTCCACCTGCAGATGGGCATTGCGCAAGAACTCGGCGTCGTCCACATCGCGGAACTTTATGTGCCGGCCCATGGCCAGGTCGGGAGCATCGATCTGCAGGTCCAGCCCAGCGGCGACGATGGTCTCGTATTCGGTGGCCATGGCCTCGGCCAGGGCCTGAAGGTACTGCTCGTTACTGGCGTAATAGCGATTAGGCTGAAACACAGCAATCACGCCGGGCGAAGCACTGTTCATGAAGGCGCGCACGGGTGGTGTGGCCGCGCCCTTAGCGGCAGCCACCGCCGCCAGCAAGTTGGCAATGTCCTTGTGCAAGCCACTTAGGTCTTTGACCGCTATCGGGCCGGTGCAGATCGGGCGCTGGTATTTAGGGGTGGCCCCAAGCTTGGCCAAGCGCTCCTTGAAATCGGGAAAGTCATCCAGATCGCGGGGCGTTGCGCGCGGCATTTCACCCAGCTGAAATCCAGTCAGCCGATGCCGGATATAGGTGGCGTAAGAGATCTTGCTCATTTCGCCGTCACTGACCACATCGACGCGGGACGCGGTTTGTCGCTCCACCACATCGGCCACCTCAGTCGCCATGACATTGTCGAACTCAGCCTCGTTGTAGTTGAGGCCACTGTCATGGGCAAAAAGCTGGGTCACAACGTGCTCGGGCCGGGCAGGCTGCCGACGTGGGTGGTGAGGATGCGTTGTTGTGCAGAGTTCATCGCTGTGACCTGTCTGTGAAACGTTTGAGGGCAAGGTAACCGTTGGCGTCGATGGCATAACCGGCAGAGGCAGCAGCGCTAATCACGGCCGGCACCCAATCGATGGTCTTGCGGCTGTCGCCAGGAGTCGTCAGCAGTATCAGCGCCTCTGTCTCGCCTACGTTACGGTAGCGGCGCCAGACCTCGGGTGGCATGGCAAAGCTGTCCCAGCCCTCAGGGTGACCATTTGCTAGGCTGGTAATAGCATTACCTTCAATATCCCCGGGGTCTGGGGCTTGATTTGATACCTCAATGGCCACCGATCCCTGGTGTACGGTGAGCACCTGCTGGCAAGCCAAGCGGTGCAGTGATACCTGTCCGCCCACCGGGATCTTGAGCCACTCGATCGAGAAGCCGTGCGCATTACCGATGGGCGCCTGGTGGTCACGGTCTTGGCTCAGGCCCAAGCCGATCACCGGGGCCAGCTGGGCGCCGCAACCGGGCAGCGCGGCGTCGAGCAGCGCCCGGCTCGACCACTGCAGATCGGCGTGGCGCACCACCCGCGATCCCATCTGCTCTGGAGTCCAGCTACGCAGCTGCGCGATCTCCTGCTGCGTCATGGGTTGCAGCCGGCGCATAGTCTGCTCGTCCCAGGTCTGGCCGAGCTGCTCATCTATGATCCGGTAGTCCTCTGTCAGGTGCACGCCCTGCTCCTGTGCTGCCTGCAGGGTTTGCGGGCCCCAGAGGATGCCGCCGGTGTCGTCCTGTCCCAGCGCGGTGAACATGAATCCCTCGTTATCGCCCACGTTCTGAAAGCCGCGATAGATCCAGGTCGGCACGCTGGCAATATCGCCCGGGCCTATTTCGGCTTTGAGGGGCTCGGGGTTGAAGTCCCAGTGCAGGTCCCAATGTCCTTTGGTGCAAATAAAAACTTCGGCAGTGAAGTGCATGTGTGGCGGGTTGATCTTGCCCGGTGGCATGGCAACGCCGCCCACTTGGAAACCATGCTTTTCGCGCAGGCTGACTGGCTGGTTAGGGTTTTGCGAAACGCCTGGCCCAATTAAGGCGTAGTTCTTTTTCGGTGCGCAACCTGGGATGCGGTAGTCGATGAAGGCCTCCGTGCTGTAGCGCAGGCCACTGAAGGGAATGAAACGTTCGCGGATTTGTGCTTCGGTCAACATGCAGATACCTTGATAGTCATAAAAACAGGAAAGTGGACGGTGAATATGAAAGATGGGGTCATGGGTCGTGGGACGGCCTAAGCATCCAGCTTCTGAGCGCTGAACTCAAACGCACAGGTGCCTCCAAAGGCACAAGGT
This sequence comes from Comamonadaceae bacterium, assembly GCA_007279715.1. Taxonomy (GTDB): domain Bacteria; phylum Pseudomonadota; class Gammaproteobacteria; order Burkholderiales; family Burkholderiaceae_C; genus Allorhodoferax. The sequence continues at coordinate 8,124 of QYPA01000085.1, forward strand.
GTCCGACGCGCGGCAGTTCCAGCCAGCGGGCCGCCGGTTGGGCCTGCAGCATCTCTTTTTGCCAGGCTGGTGGGCACAGCCGATCCTGTGCACCACTGACCAGCAAGAGCCCACCGGTAAAACTGCGCAAAGTGGCCAAACTGTCGGGTCGGCTGGCAGCCCAGTCGAACTCTGCCTGCGTGGCATGGCGCGACGTGCCCAAGGCCATGTCGCGCACAAGAGGGCCATGGCAACGCATCTGATTTGCATGATGAAAGTATGTCAGCTTGGCCTGCAACGCCACAGCGGCCGGACCCTGACTCTGCCAAACTCGCCACTGAGCGGCGCTACGGCGCCGGTTGCGCGCACTGGCGGGCCGGGCGTTGCTTGAGATCAGTGCTAAGCGTTGCACCCGATTTGGAGCTCTACGCAACAGTTCCAGCGCCCACAGGCCTCCCAGAGAAAATCCGGCCAGCGAAAAGCGCTCGGGCAAATGGTCCAATAAGCGGTCAAGCCAGGCTCCGGTTCGGTCCAGTCCCCGGTAATCAAGCGCACGGACATCCGCCACATCCCGAAGGGTACGCCGCTGGTGCTGAAATATTCGGGCATCGCACAGTGTGCCCGGCAGCATCACCAAAGTGGGGCGCGATCTCATGTTACGGAACCCCAGCGCGCCTTGTTAAATTCACGCATCCGCGCTAACACGTCGACGCCGATCTGCCGGTACACATGCAGCAGATCAACCAGCACCCAGTTCTCGCGAATCAAGCCGTTTTCACAGCGCCAAAAATCTAGGCTGCGCATGGTGATCTGCTGACCCGCCGGCGCAATCCCCATCCAGCCATCACCACTGATAGTGGCTTGCATATTAGGCCAGCCGCTGACCGCCACATAATCGGCGTCTGCAAAAAACTCACCTTTGCCACCCGTCCCCCGACGGTCGGGCATGCCATTCAAAAAAGGGATTTGGTGCCAATGACGAAAGCCAGCAATACCACGCCCTGTTCCTATGCCCGAGGGACCGTACCAGCTCATGCGTGGGTGCCAGTAGGCCTCGAGTTGCATTGCAGCGACGCCGCCCGTGGCGTAACGAGACAAACCCTCCAGCATGGCCAGCACCAGCTGCAAACTGCGCTCAGCGCGGGCCACATCACGCGGACCCGCCACCAAACCGTCTTGCGTTGCCGGGCCTGGTACCTGCCATTCGCGGCCTAGGCTTGGCGTCATCGGCCAGGCACCCGCTTGCAACATCAGTTCAGGGATGTCCCACAGGGCCTGCAACTCCACCACCTGACCGTCAACCATGCGATAGAACTCATGAAAGCGCATCGCTACTTGATGGCCCGTGGAAGGGATATCTAACCAAGGCTTCACAAAAGTTCCGGTGTAGTAGCCGCAACATCCAACCCAGTCATACCCCTGCAGGCTGGAGCCAGCCATCACAATGGTATCGCGCCGCTCCAAGTCGGGCAAGGCCTGATGCAGCGGCGCATAGGCCTGCTGGTATAAACCATCTGGGCCATCCAGATCTTCAAAGGGTGTTGCTAGGTGCACCTCGGCGTCAGGCCGGAACACTTGGCCTAGCGCTGCGCGCACCGTCGCAGCTTCATAATTGTATTGAGCCGCGCGCAGCGGTGCTAAGGCCGCTTTGTTAAGCGCATGGATATCGTTTGTACTCATGCTCCTAACCCTTGACAGCACCTTGGGTCAACCCAGAGACAATTTGTCGCTGGAACAGAACCACCAGAATAATCAGCGGAATCGTGATGCTGACCGCACCGGCCACGCCCTGCATCAAGAACGCCTCGCTGTCAGCCGAGATGGCATTGGCAATGGCCGCTGGCATAGTCATGCGTTCCGCATTGACCAGAGACGAGCTGAGTAGAAAGTCGTTATAAGCCAACAGAAAACTGAACAGGCCGGTGGTCACCACCCCAGGCCACATCACAGGGATGATGACCCGCCGAAAAGCCTGGAAGCGGCTACAGCCGTCAACCAAGGCGGCCTCATCGAGCTCCTGCGGAATGTTGACAAAAAACGAGCGCAACATCCAGATCGTGAAAGGCTGATTGATCGCAACCAGCACCAGGATCAGAGTGAAAAACTCGTTGCGAATGCCCAGGGCGTCAAACATCACATAAAAGGAAGGCAAAAGCGTGGAATGCGGCAGAGAGCGAAAAACCAGCGCCGTGAGCAGCAGCCAGAAACCCACAGCACCCCGGTAGCGCGATAGTGCATAACCCGCCAAGCAGCCCACGGTGAGAGAAACGCTGACCGTGCCGACGGTAACGATGACGGTATTGAGGAAGTTGCGGTAGAACCCTTTGTCGATCCACAGCCGACTGTAATTCTCAAACGTGACCGGCGCCAACCATTTGACAGGCACCGAAAACGCGTCCACATACTGGCGCAGCGAGATCACCGCTGCCCAGACAATAGGCAGACAGGCCAGCAGCAGCCAACCTAGTAAAACTAAGTGCAATAACAGACTCCAGACTCGGGCAGGTTGTCTCATAGCTTCATCCTCCGCGTCTTTGTTCTTTCCAGGTGCGCACTAACAGCGGTACCAGCAGCACGGCAATGCCTGCGGTGGTGAGCACGGCTGCGGCACTGGCCTTGTAGGGGTTGTTTTCCTGCATCAAGATGTAGTAGGTCAGGTACTGCACGCTGGTAGTGAAGGCTCCCTGCGTCAGCACCATGACGGGCTCAAACACCCGGTACGCGTCCATCAGGTGGATCAGCGTCACAAACACAAAAAGCGGTGCCAGATGCGGCAGCGTAACGTACCACAAGCGTTGCCAAGAGTTGGCGCCATCGATACGGGCGGCCTCCAGGCTGTCCTGCGGTACCGACTGCAAACCAGCATAAAAGACGATGAAGGCAAATGGCACAACGTGCCAAATGCCGTACAAAATAATCAGCAGCCGGGCCGACCAAGCCTGCGCCATCCAAAATAGCGAGATACCGAACTGCGACAAAAAATAGGGTACAAGGCCGTTGTCGCGAAACAACCACTTAATCGCCAAAGCACCCACCACCGGCGTGATTATGAAGGGCAGAAGCGATGCGCTGATATACATCGGCCGCCAGCGTTGTCCAACTTGGTTCACGCCCAGCGCCAAGGCAAACCCCAATAACAGCACAAAGGGCGTGGTGGCAAAGGTATAAAGAAGCGTAAAGCGAAGTGCGCCCATGAATTCTGTGGCACGTTCGGGCTCGACAGCTTCAGCTGCACCACCGGCATCGGGCGGGGCACTGCTGCCCGCCTGGACGGCTGCTGCATCCAAGCCAAGTACCTTACGGAAGTACTCAAGCCCGACAAAACGGCATACGCTGAGTGCCCGGCCATCGGGGCCGAGCACTGCGCGCTGCGTTACCACCTCCTTCGTGCCAAACGGACTACTTTCAGTCACTGTAACCACCTCCATTTGCAGCGCGCAGCTTCGCACCGACAGATAAAAGGTGACCGCCAGCGGCAGAGCCAGCAGCAGCATCATCAGCGCTGCCGACGGCCCGACAAATCGAAGAAAGGTGGAGAAGCGCACGCGGCAGGTCTTACTTCAAGAAACCTTTTTCAGCGGCAGCTTTTGCGTAAGCCACTGCAGCAGCATCAAGGGCGGCTTTGGGTGTCATGGCACCAGTCATCACATCTGGAATGATCTTGCCAATCTCGCCATGGGCCAAACCGAAGTAAGGTTCCGAGGGCCATTGCGGCGCTCCGGCCTTGGCGGAAGCAGCTACACCTGTCGCAAAGCGCGTGGGCTTGTAACTAGAGCGCACCCAAATGGTCAGGTCATTGCCCTTGGCCGTGGTTTCCTCGTCAAGCGCCTCCATCAGTACCTGAAACACCGTTTCGCGGTCACCACCCAAGTTTTTAGGCATCACCACCCCATCCCACCAAAGGTGGGTGGCAGACTTGCCACCCGCCATCACGGCCGGTGCAGCAGTGAACTCCATCTTGCCCACAATCTTCGAAGCGGCGGGGTCATCCATTCGCGATGCACGGCTGGCCCACAACACACCCATAGCGGCTTTACCCTGTTGGTACTGGTTCATCACATCGTCGGATCCCGAAGCTAAGTAGTTGGGCGTCATGTAGACGGTCATGGCTTTCATGGTTTCCAGCGCTTTGACGCCAGCGTCGCTATTGAAATCTGGAGCTGCCGAGCCGGCTTTAAAGAACCGTCCACCGTAGCCAGCAAAAATGTTGCTGAACTCAGTGGCGCTATCCCAGCCTTTGGCAAAGGTCTGAGCAATCGGAAACTCAATACTAGGCTCTTTTTCCTTGAGGGTTTTAGCAGCGGCCATCATGTCAGCGTAAGTGGCAGGTACCTTGATACCGTGCTTATCGAACAGATCCTTGCGGTAGAACAGATTTTGTGCGTTTTGCATGAAGGCAATTGCCATTACCTCGCCATTGACCTTGACAAGCATGTTGTCTTCAATCTTGTACCTGGCCTTGTACTTGTTGACTAGGTCGGTCATCGATTGCAGTTGGCCGGCACTTTGTAGCTTGGTGAAGGTGCCCATGGACACCACCGCGCCATCAAAGGCCGATTGACCGCTGGAGCCGAAGGCCTGCAGGGTTTCTGTCTCGTTTTGTGGCGAAGGCACCAGTTTGTATTGCACCTTCAGGCCGCCGCGGGTACAAGACTCCATTTCCTTGGCGATGTGGGTCAGCGCTGGAAAGGTGTTACCAACAATGTTGATCTGTCCCGGCTTGACCGCGGTCAGGTTGTCGCAGCGAGCCATAGAGACACTTGGCAGAGTGGCCAATAAAACCGCTGTTGTCAGCAGGGATCGGCGAAGGATACGATGAGTCATGACATTCTCCAGTAAAGCCGGGGGGGTTAATTGGCTTGAAGACGCAGCCGGTTCTGCGTCTGGCCATCAAAAATATGACACTGGTTGGCGCTGAAGGCAAAGCCTGCAGTGTCACCAATTCGGGCGCGATAGTCCTTCCCGGCACGCGCGGTGATAACCTGTTCACCTATGCGGACCATCACCAATGTTGATTCGCCGGTCAGCTCAAAGCTAAACACCTCAGCACGGATCTGTGCCTGATCTGGTGCAGTCATCGCCATATCCTCTGCACGCACGCCCAGCACAACGTCCGTCCGACTGACATCACCAAAACCCGATACCGACACACCGGGCGCCTCAAACACTCCATCGCGCAACGCACCTGCGATTAGGTTCATCGAGGGAGAGCCAATGAAGCCTGCCACAAAAAGATTCGCTGGCTCGTTGTAGATCATCTCGGGTGTGCCAATCTGCTGAATCTCTGCGCGGCTCATCACTACCACCCGGTCGGCAAGCGTCATTGCCTCGATCTGGTCATGCGTGACGTAAATGGTGGTCACTCCCAATTCATGGTGCAGATGCTTAATGTGCGAGCGCATGGTGACGCGCAGCTTGGCGTCTAGGTTAGAAAGTGGCTCGTCCATCAAAAACACCTTGGGCTGTCGGACGATGGCGCGTGCCAGCGCCACCCGCTGGCGCTGGCCGCCAGAGAGTTCTTTAGGACGGCGGTCCAGGTAATCGGTCAGCTCCACCTGTGCCGCGGCTTTGAGTACCGCCGGCTTGATTTGCCCAGTCGGCGTGCCGCGGATACGCAGAGGAAAGCTGATGTTTTCAAAAACCGTCATGTTTGGGTACAGGCCGTAGCTTTGAAACACCATGGCCACGTCGCGGTCCTTGGGCTCCAAGCCGTTAACGCAGCGCTCCCCAATCCATACTTCACCGGTGCTGGGATCCTCCAGTCCGGCCACCATGCGCATGGTGGTGGTCTTGCCACAGCCGCTGGGGCCGAGCAGCACCAGAAATTCACCATCGGCGATGTCAAGGGACATTTCCTTCACGCCCACGGCGCTGCCCCAGGTCTTGGAAATATTTTTTAGTAGCACGCGCGCCATATCAAAGTCTCAGGCTTGAGGCACAAGGACTTGCATCCAGAGCGCCACGTCATCGATCAAAACCCACTCGCGCAGGACCCGGCCCTGCGCAAACTCAGCGTGCACAATGCCCATCACCTCCACCACGCGACCGCTCTCTCTTCCATAGCGAAGAAGTGAGCTATCAAGCGGTCTGTGGACTGTTTTGGCTCTAAAGCGCAGAGCCAGCCGGTCGTTGCGATCGCTCTGGGCCTGGTCTTGTTGCCAGGCCAGGTGCTCCACCGTGAACTGCTGCACCCGCAGCGCACCAAACACGCTGCGCCAGAAACCGGCGATCTCGTCTTGGCCGTAGTTGGTGTGCTCGCCTGGGCCGAACTGCTGGGCCGCCACATCGTAGATTGCCGACACATCGCCCTCGCACTGCGCCAGCGCCTCAATAGAAACTGCATAGGCTTGAGCCAACGCATGCTTGCTGATGTGCGAAACATAACCAGCCGGTACCGGAGGTGCCGTGGGCTTGTTCCAGCCACCACGTTGGTTCAGCCAAGTCTGTGCCAGCGCCTGCGGCGTGCTACCAATCTGCAAGGCAATGGCCGCCTGGTCGCGCACCAGCCACTCATGAATGATGCGGTTGTCTTTGCAGACGCAATCGGCGATGGTGCGCGCATGCACCCGGGCACCGCTGGCCGGGCCAAAATTGCCGTCGCCCAGGTGGCTCATAGGAGAAATGATGCGGTGGGAACTTAGAAAACCGCCATTCTCGTCGCCTGACTGGATCACGTCTTCAGCCAGCAGGCGTCGGTCGGGGAACATGGCCAGGGTGGCGCGGGTGCCGATGATCACATCTTCGACCGAGCTGCTGACCGACATCGGCGTCTCCACCACGCAGGGGTCGCTGTAGTACAGCCGGATATCGTCAATGCGGCGACCCTCCCAGATTCGAGCGGTGATCACCCGAATGTAGTGGTCCAGGTTGCTGAACTCGGCGTCAAACCCTTTCATTTCTGCTGGCTCCTTGGCGCGCTCAGGCGCGCCGACTGACGGATGATCAATTGGCCGGGTACTACCACGTTGCGACTTGGTGGTGTGTGGGACTCGCGCAGGTAGCCCTGCAACAGCGCCACAGTGGCCTCAACCATAGGCTCCACAGGTTGTTCGAAAGTAGTCAATTCATACGAGGGCCAAGCGGCCTGTGGCACATTGTCAAAACCCACCACCGAGACGTCCTGTGGCACGGCCAGGCCGAGCTCGTGACGCAGAGTGTCGAGAACGGCAATAGCCATCTGGTCCCCCGCCACAAAAACCGCGTCAGGCCGGTCGACCTTATGGGCAAAGAGGTCACGGGCAGCCTGCCGTGCCTGCGCTACGTCGTAATTACCAATGGCTCGGGCATAAATACGTTGCCCCAATTCAGCCAGGCCTTCGCGAAAGCCGCGTTCGCGTTCAAGGTTGGTAGACGAATCTTCGCGGCCTGCAATGTAGGCTATTCGCTGGTGGCCAGCGTCCACCAGAAAGCGCGCAATATCGCGGCCGCCGCCCATATTATCGGAACGTACCGAACTGACCGCACCCGCGCTGCCCGAGGCCATAATGCGATTAAACAGCACCACCGGGATGCTGGCATCGGCACAACGCTGCGCCAGGGCGGAGGACAGGGTGGTGGCACCCAGCACGATGCCGTCCACGTTGTATTGCAGGATTTCTTCAACCAAATCATCCGAGTTGGCGTTGTCGCCGATAAAGATCAACAGGTGGTAGCCGTCCTGCTGCAGCCGCTTGGCAAGTCGCTCTAGCACCGCCGGGTAATACAGGTTTTCTAGGGCCGACAGCACCAGGCCAATGATGCGAGAGCGCCCAGTGATCAGGCTTCGGGCATGGGCGTTGGGCTGGTATCCCAGCTTTCGCGCAGCTTCCTGAACCTTGTCACGCATGACCTCCGACACGCTGGCGCCGGCGGTAAAGCAGCGGCTCACCGCCGACTGCGAAACGCCAGCCAGCCGCGCCACATCGAGCGAGGTAGCTTGGGCTTTCATTGGGCTGTCCATCCGCCGTCAACCATCAGCGCACTGCCAGTGACCATAGCAGAGGCATCGCTTGCCAAGAACACCACCGCGCCCATGATGTCTTCGAGCTGGCCGAGGCGACCCAGCGCAATGCGGGAACTTACATACTGGCGAAACTCCGGGTCGGCCATCGCCGGGCGGGTCATGGCGGTCTCGATGAAGGTTGGGCACAGGGTGTTGGCACGAATATGGTGCGGCCCGAGTTCCCAGGCTAGGGCCCGTGTCATACCCTCTAGCGCATGTTTTGTAGCGCAGTAAACCGAGCGCTTCGGCCCGCCCACATGGCCCATTTGAGACGATACCTGGATTAACGAGCCCGGTAGGTCGGCACCGATCAAGCCACGCGCCACTTCTCGGGCCAGATAAAATGCGGCCTTGAGGTTGAGGTCAACCACGGCATCAAGGTCGGCGTCTAGGGTCTCGGTGATCAATGCGGGGCGATTGGTCCCTGCGCTATTGACCAGAATCTGGAACGGGCCAGCATCGGCCAGCGCCTGTTTAACCGCAACAGGGTCGGTGACATCAAGCACCATTACAGCGGCCTTGGCACCATAGGCCCTGAGTGCTGCAGCGGCGGCTTGTAATTCGGCCTCCGTCCGGGCTGCCAACGTCACCACAGCGCCAGCCTGCGCCAGCGCATGAGACGCAGCTAGACCAATGCCACGGCCAGCACCGGTCACCAGCGCGCGGCGACCATCAAGCCGGAACGAAGGGGTAACCGGGTTGACTACAGACGGCGCAATCTGGCTCATGCTGCCAGACCCGGGCGTGGCGGCGCCCGTTCGCCACGGTCAAAGGCCTCCCAGCCCTCGCCTTTGAACGGGTCGACGCCAAGCTGCTGCATAACGTGCGGGAAATCCACCGACACCCAGTTATCCACAATCTTGCCGTCTTTCACCTTCCAGAAATCCATGTAGCGGATCTCGATGCGTTTGCCCGTGGGCGCAATGCCCATGAAGGTGCCCGAGTGCGTGGCCTCTTGCCGCCCGAAAGCAGCCATCCACTCCCCCTGAACGATGCGGGCCTCATCAATGCAGACCTTGTTAGAGAACGCCGCCTGGAACGGTCGCTGCCAGTTGTCCTGGAAAGCACTGACACCCAGCTTGGTGCCGCAGCCGGCATTGCCCATCCAGCGAAAGTTTTTGGCAAAGAACGCCTCAATGCCGTCGATGGTGTGGTCGTTCAGGCCATCCACCATGCCCTCCACCACGAGACGTGTGACCTCAGTTTTGGACAGGTCGTTATCGCGCGTGAGCGCAGCCTGTTCAGGGCGGGCCCCTTTCATGCTGATCCGTCCAGCGCAGGCACCGGCTGGTACCAGGGCACCTCGACCCGGTCTCCGTAGCGGCGAACCCGCAGGTTGGCCTGTTCGCCATGGCCGGCGAAATTTTCCATGTGGCACAGGCGCGAGCAGACCTCGCCGATGCTAGCACTAGCCGCATTGGTCAGCACCCGCTGGTAGGTACAGGTCTTAAGGAACTTCCCGACCCAAAGTCCTCCGGTATAGCGGGCGTTCTTGTTAGTGGGCAGGGTGTGGTTGGTGCCAATCACTTTGTCGCCAAAACTCACATTGGTTCGCGGTCCAAGAAACAGCGCTCCGTAGTTGGTCATACCGTTCAGAAAATAATCTGGATCGCGCGTCATAACCTGCACATGCTCAGAAGCGATTTCGTCGGCCTTGGTCAGCATTTCTTCATAACTGTCGCAGACGATCACTTCACCATAGACTGCCCAGGCCTTGGCCGCGATACCAGCTGTGGGTAATATTTTGAGCTGCCGCTCGACCTCTGCCATGGTCTCGCGCGCCAGCTTTTCCGAGTTGGTCAGCAGCACGGCAGGCGATGTCGGTCCGTGCTCAGCCTGACCCAGCAGGTCAACCGCACACATTTCGCCGTCGACCGATTCGTCGGCAATCACCAGGGTCTCGGTCGGTCCGGCGAAAAGGTCGATGCCTACCCGGCCATACAACTGGCGCTTAGCCTCCGCCACAAACATATTGCCTGGACCGACGAGCATGTCCACCGCCGCCACTGACTCGGTGCCAATGGCCATGGCAGCCACCGCCTGCACCCCCCCCAAAACCAGTATCTGGTCAGCGCCAGCAAAATGCATTGCCGCGACGATGGCCGGATGCGGCGCACCCTGGTAGGGAGGCGCGGTAGCCACCACACGCGGCACACCGGCCACCTTAGCGGTCAGTACACTCATATGAGCTGAGGCAATCAAGGGGTATTTTCCTCCAGGCACGTAGCAACCCGCTGCGTTGACGGGAATATGGCGATGCCCAAGGATCACTCCGGGCAGGGTTTCCACCTCAACATCGCGCATGCTGTCACGCTGTATCTGCGCAAAGTTGCGAATCTGAGTCTGTGCAAAACGGATGTCTTCAATTTCTCGAGCCGAGAGCTGGCGAACCGCAGCCTCGATTTGCCCGTGTGACAGCGCAAAACTGAGTGGCTCCCATCCGTCAAATTTGCGGCTGTAATCGCGAACGGCATCGTCGCCACGCTGCTCAATGTCTTTCAAGATGCCCTCTACCGTGGAACGGACTTGGGCGTCGTCATCGGCCCGGTCCAAAGCGTCTTTCCCGCGTTTGAGATATCTAATCATGATAATTGCAATAAGTTTGATCTAGGGATCATGTTCAAAACCCCACCCCATCCACCCCGATTGAGGCACGCAAATTGCGAGCTTTAACGCCATGAAACAAACAGACCTCGGACTCGATCTCAGCACCCGGCGCACGCGCAAGCAAATCTTGCTCGAAGAAATGAACCAAGTCATGCCCTGGAGCGATTTGTTGTCTCTCATAGCGCCGCACGCACCGGTGGCCAAGACGGGACGCCCGCCATTTGACCTTGCATTGATGCTGCGCATTCACTGCCTGCAGCAATGGTTTGGCCTGTCGGACCTGGGGGCCGAAGAAGCCTTGTTCGAGACCAGCTTCTACCGCGACTTCGCTGGCATCAGCGGCACCCAACGCATTCCAGACCGCGTCAGCATCCTGAGATTTAGGCATCTGCTGGAAGAGCACGAGCTGAGCCCCAAGATTTTGCAAGTCATCAACGCCAAGTTGGCCGCTCACGGCTTGTTGCTCAAGGCGGGCACCGTGGTAGACGCCACGTTGATTGCTGCGCCGAGCTCGACCAAGAACAAGACTGGTGAGCGTGACCCCGAGATGCACCAAGTTAAGAAGGGCAATCAGTGACACTTCGGCATGAAAGCCCATATTGGGGTGGACGCAGATTCTGGCCTGGTGCACACGGTGATCGGCACAGCGGCCAACGTCAACGATGTCACGCAGGGGCACGCGCTGCTGCACGGTGATGAACAAGTTGTCTTTGCTGATGCGGGCTACCAAGGCGCAAGCAAACGAGCCGACGCCACTGGCGTGGATTGGCATGTGGCCATGCGCCCTGGTAAGCGCCGCGCGCAAAAGCACACGCCCTGGGGAGCGTTGCAGGAACAAGCCGAACAACTCAAAGCCAGCGTGCGGGCCAAGGTGGAGCATCCGTTTAGGGTCATCAAGCGCCAGTTCGGTTACGTCAAAGTGCGCTACCGGGGGCTTGCCAAGAACACCGCACAGCTCATCACGCTGTTTGCGCTGTCCAACATCTGGATGGCAAGAAGCAGGCTTATGCAGAGGGTGCAGGGATGAGTGCGCCTGAAAATCGCCAAAGGGCGGCAACAAGCATGAGAAATGACCGGTTGTGGCCATCAAGAGGCGAGTTCGACGCGGGCGTTTCAGCAGGTGGGACATATTCGCTTATGTCTGGCTCTTAAACTGAGTTTTGGACATGATCCCTAGAACAAAGATTTTTGTGCATACGTATGCAATGTATCTCGAAAAAATTGTTTGGGTATACGTAGTTTCCCTTAATTGGCGAGCCAAACTAAATGCTTCATGATCGCCGACTGCGAACGCGGGCCAACACATCAATATCGAGCTGCAGTAAGACATTGATAAGGTCAATCGGCACCCAATTTTCCCGGATCAGACCCTGTTCGGCGCTGTAAAAATCCATAACTCGCATGGTGATTGCGCGACCTGTGGGTGGCAGGCCTAGCCAGCCTCCACCCTGGTGCATCATGTGTCTGCTTGGCCAACCGGCAGTGGCCGAAAAACGTCCGTCACCAATGCGCACGTAGTGGCTACCACCGTGTTGGCCCATGCCCACTGGCTGGGGCAGCTTTGGGTTACGTGGAAAGGCAGTACGAAAAGGCAACTGGTGCACATCGACAAAGCCATCGAGCCCGCGCGATGTGCCAATCCCACTGGGGCCAAACCACATCATGTGCGGGTGCCAAAACTCCTGCTGCGGCATCGCTAGCAAACCTTCCCTACCAAGACTCAGGGTGTCGTCATAGGCGCCCAACGCAGCCTGCATGCCCAACGTGAGGGCTAGGCTGCTAGCAGACTGTGAAGCGTCCTGCTCTAACAGCACCAGACCGTCGCCAGCCAGCGGACCTAGCCACATGCCCTCACAGCCCAAGCTGGGTGGCAGGGGCCAGAGGCCCATCTGACGAATTGCATCCAGCACATCTAATAGCACTGTGCTTTGCACTATTCGACCATCCACCAACTGGTGAAACTCTCCGTAGCGTAAGTAAAGCAGTTGCCCATTGGCCTGCAAGCCAAGCCAGTCGCGCTGGAAACGTCCGCAAAGGTGGCCAACCGCACCCACATAATCGCGCCCCTCATACTGACCGCCGACTAGCAGCTGATCGCGCCGCTCTAGGTCCGGGAAGGCATGCAAAAGCGGCTGCCAAAACACATTAGCAATGGCTTGTAAGCCCGTCGCTTCATTCCAGGGATGCGACCCGCGCCACTGAGCGTCAGGGTGGTAGACCCGGGCCAGCTCGTGTTCGATCGTGGCAGGTGTAGCTTGGACCAATGCACTCATCAGGCTATGGACGGTCTTTTTATTAAAGAGATTCTGCGCAGATGTGATCATAGATTGGAGTTCCAAAAAAGGTGCAATAGCAGCAGTAACCCATGCTGTTTGAAAAAGAAGCAACTATATCAAGTTGGCTTGCATACGAATGCAATTTATATGAATGCGTGTTAACGGGAATTCATAAATCCACGATCAAGTCAAGGATGACAAAAGTAGGGCGTCACATCAGCCAGATCAACCCAGTGACATTTTCCTTCACCTGCCAACTAGGTAGTAGGTGTTAAAGAACAGTGAATCGTGCATCTTGTCGATGATCGACAACACGATACGATTTGATACGTCGCGGTGGCCCGATCAGGTGGACATATTTAAACCATCGGTAGAGTGCTTAGAATTTTTAAATTCATAGTCGACATATAGGACCGCTCAAATACAAAGTGCAGATTTGATTATTTTTGTTCAAGTAACTTCAAGTACTTCACCACAGCGTTGCTCGCCCGAAGGGCAGCACCTTGGTGGGCAAGCGCAAATGCCAGCGCTGCGCTACTTGCGCTCTCTAGCGCTTCTGGCTTGTTACTGAGGTTCAAAGCGAATTCAACGGCTTGAGCCATGTCATTGACTTGGACCGCCGCACCTTCAGCGATGGCTAACTCCGCTGCTTGTGCAAAGTTAAAGGTGTGAGGCCCCATCACCACCGGACAACCGCAGGCTGCGGCCTCGATGAGATTTTGTCCGCCCAATGGGGCAAAACTTCCTCCTAAGAGCGCCACATCCGCCAGACCAAAATACAACGACATCTCTCCTAAGCTGTCGCCTATCCATACATCTGCAGGTGGGAATGCCATGGTGTCTTGGCTTCGCCTTGCGACACTCAGGCCTGCAGATTCAAATATTTTCGCTACGGCTTCAAAGCGCTGCGGATGGCGAGGTACGACCAGCCACTGAACGGTTTGGGTTTTGAGAACGTCCAAAAGCATTTGCTCTTCGCCTTCGCGAGAACTGGCCAACATCACAACTGCTTTGTTAGTGACCAGGCGCATCGCGCGTCCTTGGTTTAATTGCTCAACGTTGGGCTTTTGGTCGAACTTGAAGTTGCCTATAACGCCTTTCACTTTAGCGCCAAGGGAACGAAGACGCGCCGCATCTTGCTCCGTTTGTGCCCAGACAGCGCTTAAGCCGGAATAAGCTGGGCCAGAGACCCACTGAAAACGCTGCGCCATGCGCAGTGATTTTTCACTGAACCGCGCATTGATGAGACACAAAGGGACATAGGCACGCTCACACGCATCGATCCAGTTAGGCCAGACCTCGGTTTCCACCAACAACCCGATGCGCGGTTTAAAGTGTTGCAAGAATCGATGGGTAGCTTGGGGCGTATCCCATGGCTGCCATACCTGCACATCCCCCTCTTCAAGCAAGCTTTGTCCTTGCGTACGCCCAGTGGCTGTTCCATGGGTGAGTAGCAAGCGCATGCCTGGTAAAGCCTTGCGCAATTCCGAAATAAAAGAGCCGACTGCACGGGTTTCGCCTAATGAAACTGCGTGCACCCAGACAAAAGCGCCTCCGACAGGTACGGGATCTACATAGGTCCCAAAGCGTTCATGGATGTGATGGCCATACAGAGGCTCCACTTTGGCCCGGTGCTTTAACTTTAACCAAAGCAAGGGTTGCAAACAACGCATCAGCAGGGAGTGAAACCACAAAATCATAGAGTCAAAGAAGGGTCAGCGGCATAAAGCTGGTGTGGCCAATTTTTCCAACGCCTGCCAGACAGCATCCACCTCGGGGGTCGGCATGGCGAAGAAACTGGCGTGCAGTGGGCTAGCGTGGGGGCCGGTTCGCCATGCCGTATCAAAGTTGTAAATCTGAACATGTGCAAGCCCTAGCGCCACTGCAATATGGCTGATGCCACTGTCCACACCAATCACTCCTGCACTTTGAGCGAGTGTGTCAACCAATACGTCTAACTCCATGGTGGGCCACACCACCGCGTCCTCCAGCGCTTTTGCAATTGACTGGCTCGTCTTTTTTTCTTGGTCATTGCCATGCACCAATGCGACTTTAAATCCCTGGTGATTGAGCCTCAGGCCAACCTCAATCCAAGAATCAACGGGCCACTGTTTGTCTGCGCGTGAAGTCCCGTGCACCAAGGTCACTATGGGCTTGCGTGGAGCGAACTCATTAGGCGCTGGGCTTCGCATACCCATACCTGGCTTAGGAATCAAACCGAAGCGAACAGGACCAGCGACTTCGTAACCCAACGCCAGAGCGCATAGCAAGCGGGAGCGATCGACGGCATGAACATGGGGCTCCAACGTGAATGCAACATCAGCCACCCAGCGTGCAGGCGCTTCAAAGCTGGATCCTTCCGTTTGATTGGCCAGGCCGTAGCGCTTTCCTGTGCTGCTCGTTCGCGCCAAGCGTGATACCAATGCCGATTTACTCAAACCCTGAAGGTCAATCACTGCATCATAATTTTGGGATTGCAACTCTGCTTTAAAAGCCCGCCATTCGCGCCGTGTCGCTGCAGACAAAGGCGAACGAACCCAACGCCTTAAATCGCACACAATTAAACGGCGCACTCCCACAAATCGGGCTACCACTGGCGCAAAACTTCGCTCTACAACCCAGTCAATCTGCGCTTTCGGGTAGGCTTTAAGAATGTCTTGGACTGCGGGCATGCTGTGCACCACATCCCCCAAGGAAGACAACTTGACGATCAATACTTTCATTGATGAAGTCTTAATGCGCAGATTGCTCAAACTGTGCGTCAGGCTTAACGGCTCGTAACAAGTCCAGGATGATTTTTTGAATCCGCTCGAGTGCCTCTGAAGTATGGCCTTCAAAACGCAAAACTAAAACGGGCGTCGTGTTGGAAGCTCTTACCAAACCAAAGCCGTCAGGCCAGTCCACGCGCAAACCATCAATGGTGGTCACGACGGCGGGCTCGTCGAAATGCGATAGCGCGACCAGCTTTTCTACCAATGCGTGCGGCTCTCCTTCGGCACAGGGAACATTAAGCTCAGGCGTCGAGAAGCTGGTTGGAAGCGCATGCAGTAATGCGTTGGAGTCAGCCACCTTGCTGACAATTTCTAACAGGCGGCAACCTGCGTACGTTCCATCGTCAAAACCAAACCACCGTTCTTTAAAAAAGATGTGGCCGCTCATCTCGCCGCCCAAAGGTGAATTCAACTCGCGCATTTTGGCTTTGATCAATGAATGACCCGTTTTGAACATCAAAGGCACGCCGCCAGCGGCTTTGATAGCAGGGGCTAGGCGCTGAGAACACTTCACGTCAAACAAAATAGTGCCACCAGGAACACGAGACAACACGTCTTGTGCAAACAAAATCATTTGCCGGTCGGGGTAAATATTGCTACCGTCGCGGGTCACAATTCCGAGGCGATCCCCATCGCCATCAAAGGCCAAGCCTAACTCGGCGTCGCTGGTTTGCAAAGCATGAATCAGATCACGCAGATTTTCAGGCTTGCTCGGATCAGGATGGTGGTTAGGGAAATTGCCGTCTACCTCGCTGTAGAGCTCAATCACTTCGCATCCAATGGAGCGCAAAATGTCGGGTGCCGATGCCCCGGCTACCCCGTTGCCTGAATCGACAACGATTTTGATGGGGCGCTGAAGGTGAATATCACTTTTAATGCGATCTTGGTAAGCAGGCCTGACATCGGCGTGGCTTCTGCTCCCGCCAGCTTTAAGCCTCCAAGTCGCATCGACCATCATGTGCCGCAGGGCTTGGATATCGTCCCCAAAGATTGCGCGCCCACCCATCACCATTTTGAAACCGTTGTAATCCCGCGGGTTATGGCTTCCCGTCACCTGAATTCCACTGGTGCTCAGCGTACTCGCCGCAAAGTACAACATCGGCGTAGTAACCATGCCCACGTCAATGACCTCTAAGCCGGCTTCTTCTAATCCACGCATCAGCGCTTTAGCCAGCGACGGCCCGCTTAAGCGGCCATCCCGGCCTACGGCAACCTTTTTTTCACCTTGAAGCAGTGCTTGGGCTCCAAAGGCCCGGCCCAATCTAAGTGCGACGTCCTCGCTGACCGTTGTGGGCACGATGCCTCGAATATCGTAGGCTTTGAAAATACTGGGAGAGATAGTCATTTTTTAGTAGCAAGGGCAGAGCCCTGGTTGGTTCTGCCATTGTAAAAGCCTTCAGCGCAAGGGTGAAAGCGGCGTCCATTCCAGTACCATCTCCAACCAACCCCACATGAAACGCAAAAAATGACGCCTTCTCAATATATAGCAGTCAAAACCACGTTTCAAAGCCCGCTCGGGCTTATGACCCTGGCTGCCAATGACAAAGGTTTAGTCGGGGTCTGGTTTGACGGACAAAAACACCAACCCGACCTGGCTGCTTGGGCTACG